>JAAOIF010000203.1 GCA_015163925.1 Candidatus Thioglobus sp. | reverse complement strand
CTGGCGGAAAATATCCAAAAATCTCTATCATATAACGCTGATATAGATTATAATTATCGGCTTTTTAGCGTTAATAATTTTCACAGGAACTGAAATTTATGCCCGAACAACAGATAGACCTGAAATTACCGTTAGTTTCGTTGATTTGCCGGATTTATCCGCTTGGGAAAATTCTGTGAAAAGTAATACTAAATTATTTTTGCTGGAAAATCCGTCTAATCCGCTTGGCGAGATTGTGGATATTTTACGCCTGAGTGAAATCAGCAAAAAACACGGGATTTTGCTGGCAGTTGATAATGCCATTTTAACTCCGGCACTCCAGACCCCGCTTGCTCTGGGGGCGGATATTGTGATTCATTCAGCCACTAAATATATTGATGGGCAGGGGCGCTGCTTGGCTGGGGCGGTGCTGGGCGGCGAGGAAATTATTGAGCAAATTGCCTCATTTACTCGTACCACCGGCCCGGCGCTAAGTGCTTTTAACGCTTGGATTGTGCTAAAAGGTTTGGATACTTTGAGCCTGAGAATGAAGGCTCATTCGGCGAATGCGATGCGGCTGGCGGTCTGGTTGGACGGGCAGAAAAGCGTTAAAAAAGTCCATTATTTGGGGCTGAAATCTCACCCTTTTCATCAAATTGCAAAGTCTCAACAGTCTGATTTCGGCGGCATTGTGGCATTTGAAGTGGCTGATAAAATTGCCGCTTTCAAGCTTATTAACTCTGTGAAAATTCTCTCAATTACTGCAAATTTGGGCGATACCAAATCCACAATTACCCACCCGGCGACCACTACCCATGGGCGTTTAACCGATGCCGAGCGGGCGGCGGCGAATATAAATTCTGGCTTAATTCGGGTCTCAGTCGGCTTGGAATCCATTGATGACATCATTGCGGATATTGCTCAGGCACTGGTATAATCAGCAATTTTTAGCGCAAACTATAAGCAAATATGCAAAATTCTTTTTCTTACGATGAATTAATTGAGTGCGGCAACGGCAAATTGTTCGGGCCCGGCAACGCTCAACTGCCGATGCCGCCGATGCTGATGTTTGACCGCATCACCCATATTTCCGACCAAGGCGGCAAGCACGGCAAGGGCGAAATCATCGCCGAATTAGACTTGCGCCCAGACCTCTGGTTTTTCAAATGTCACTTCAACGATGACCCGGTTATGCCCGGCTGCTTGGGCGTTGATGCGGTTTGGCAGCTGGTCGGATTTTTTCTCGGCTGGTCCGGAGGCAAAGGGCGGGGGCGGGCTTTAGGCTCAAATGAAGTAAAATTCACCGGTCAAATTTTCCCCCATAACAAAAAAATTACCTACAAAGTTTATCTCACCAGAGTAGTAAAACGCAAGCTGTATATGGGTTTTGCCGATGCTGAGGTCTGGGTTGATGGCGAATTAGTTTATACCACCAAAACCTTGAAAGTTGGACTTTTTGCCGACACCGATAAAATCTAATGAACAGAGTTGTCGTTACCGGAATGGGCATTGTGTCAAGTTTAGGCGCAAATTGTGCGGAGGTTTTGGCGGCTTTGAAATCTGCAAAATCAGGCATTAAGTTTGATGAAAATCAAGCCAAAATGGGGCTGCGTTCTCAGGTTTCAGGGGCGATTGCTGAGGTTGATTGCAGTGAAATTATTGATAGAAAAATGCTACGATTTATGGCTGATGCCGCTATCTACAACGCCGTGGCATTAGATGAAGCCATCAAGCAATCTGGCTTAACCGCCGAGCAAATATCCAATCCACGCACCGGACTAATTATGGGTTCGGGCGGCGCCAGCAATCAAAATGTGGTTGAAGCCGCCGAC
>JAAOIF010000202.1 GCA_015163925.1 Candidatus Thioglobus sp. | reverse complement strand
ACTTTAAATCAGCTTGCAAATCAGTTAGTAATGCTGAAATATATCCAGTTTCATCACTTTTTTTATGCGAATTAAAATCACAATATGGGCATTTTTTCACACACCAAGGGTAATGGATATAGAGCGATAGCGGCAAGAGTTTCAAGGGTTTTAGCATTGTAATTTTTGAAGACTGGCAGTTAGAAAAAGTGAGTAATGAAACCGAGTGGGCTGGCAGATTGGACCATACCTCAGTGATTTTTGATAACAAAATGTGGGTGTTAGGCGGTAGAGATAATAGCCGCTTCAATGATGTTTGGTCTAGCTCAGATGGCATAACCTGGACTCAGGTAACCGCCAGTGCTGCTTGGCCTAAACGGAATAGCCACACCTCAGTGGTTTTTAATAACAAAATGTGGGTGATAGGCGGTGCTGGTGGCACTGGCGCTGGCGATACCAGAAATGATGTTTGGTCTAGCTCAGATGGCATAAACTGGGATCAGGCAACCGCTAATGCCAGCTGGTCTGCTCGCTTTGAGCATACTTCCTTAGTTTTTGATAACAAAATATGGGTGATAGGCGGCTCTGTTGCCAGTGGTGTTGCTGCTGGCGATGACAGGCATGATATTTGGTATAGCGAAGATGGCGTAAACTGGACAGAGGCAGACGCTGCCGCCAGTTGGACTGTCAGAAGGGAGCTCAGTTCCTTAACTTTTGATAACAAAATGTGGGTGTTAGGCGGCACAGATTTAAGCAGCAGCTCATATTTCAATGATATTTGGTCTACCGATTTGACAAACGATGGCTTTACCTCTGCCTCCAAGCTCACCTATAATGCCAAAGGCGTTAATCAGCACTCCGCTTATATCAATACTACCGAGCAGGATTATTACCGTTTCACCCTTCCTGCTGGAAATTATACATTTGCCACTATCGGCGCTACCGACACTGTCTGCACCCTATTTGATAACTCTCGCACAGAAATAATCAACAATGATAACGATGGCGAAGACAATAATTGCCAAATCACCCATGAAGTAACCGACCCCACCGAGTTCTTTTTCCGCATTAAAAGAGGCGACAGTAACGACAGCATAGACGGCTACACCTTCAAAATAGAATAGTTTTCCGAATGGAAAATACTGATTTCAGCCGTTTTATTTTAATGCCGTCTGAGTGATTTCAAAAATATCATTTGATAGATTTTTGCTGGCGAGAATAATCTCTAATTGTTGCTTTTGCAAAGCCTTTAATTCAGGGGTAAAACGCCGCCAGTGGCTATAAGTTCCAAGCAATCTGGCGCCGATTTGCGGATTGGAAATATTGAGTTTGAGGATAATTTTAGTTAATAATTGATAGCCGTTTTGATTGTGAAATTGAGCAAAATTTTGAGTAAAACTGCCGATAACGCTTCTGAGACGGTTCGGAGTGTCAAAACAAAATAGCGGATTTTGCATCAGTTTTTTGATGTCGGAAACAGTGGTTTTTGCAGCCAGCGCTTGGGCGGCAAACCATTTATCCATCACTTGAGTATCATTTTTATAACGCTCAAACATTGATTTTATCACCACTTTTTGATGCTGATTTTCAACACTTAATAATGCCTCAAAAGCGCTCAGGCGGTCGCTCATACAGCTTGCTGATTTGAATTGTTTGAAGGCTAAATCGGCAAAATTAGTCTTGCCAGATTTGACCAAATATGCCAAACAAATATTTCTCAGGGCGCGTTTTCCGACCGCCTCAGGGGTCAAATTAAAAGGCTCATTTTCGTCATCATCAGCGCTAAAATTTTGTCCGAACCGCTTTGAATCGGCAGGTGCAAATGTGAGACTAATTCCGGCACTTCGGCGTAAGGTTGAATGAGGCGCTGGGAAAATTCCACCGGGTGCGAAGT
>JAAOIF010000201.1 GCA_015163925.1 Candidatus Thioglobus sp. | reverse complement strand
GACGACCTCTCGCCTGCGACTGAGGCTTGGTCTCGCCCGGACATTGCCCTGCACGCCCATGCGACTTCCTAATTGAGGACAAAATCCTGCAATCCAGCCGCCTGAAACTCATAATTTCCACCCAGCAAATCATCCAAAATGGCTTGGATTTATTAGGCGTTTCCGCACCTGATGAGATGTAGAATGTAAATAAACTTGCATTTTTGACAAAAACTGTCAAAATGGCGTTTTTATTTTAACTTTAAACCAAAATGCTTTTAGAATTTAGTGTTACCAATTTTCGCTCAATCAAGGAAAAACAAACCTTGAGTTTGTTAAAAACCAAGAAAAATGAGTTGGAAAATAACTTTACAACCATTACCTTATCTACCGGCAAAACCCTTGATGTGTTAAATAGTGCGGTGATTTATGGTGCAAATGCCAGTGGAAAATCTAATTTAGTTAGCGCCATGAATGATATGATTGCCATTATTTTGCAATCTGCCAATTTTCAATTAGGCGAAATCGTGCCAGTTGAGCCATTTTTATTAGCCAAAAAAAATGCCAGTCAGCCAACAGAATTTGAGCTTGATTTTGTTGAAAATAAGGTTAGATTTGTTTATGGCTTCTCTTCTACAAGGGGAAAAATTATTGACGAATGGCTTTATCAATATCCTAATGGCCGCCCGCAAGCGTTAATTGAAAGGGAAAAAACTAATGAATGGGGGGCGATGGGAGCTTTGAAAGGTAATAAAAAATTATGGCAAGATAGCACCAAGGAAAATTCATTATTTTTATCAATTGCAGCTCAATTAAATTCCACTCAATTAGCCAATATTTTTAGGGCTATGAATAAAATTCAAAGCGCTGTTATTGGCGTAGATATGAGAATAACACTTAATAAAGTTAAAGAAAATAAGCGGCAAATATTAGATTTTTTATCGTTTGCTGATATAAATATTGTGGATATAGAATATGAGGAAATTGAGGTGCCAGTTGATGAAATTCCAAAACATCAAAGAGCATCTGTTGTGATTAATGGCGTAGAGCGGCAAGCAGAAAAATACATTAGTGCCAGAATTAGTTGTATTCATAAAACTGACGACAACAAATTACAAACTTTTGCTTTGGGGCAAGAATCTGCAGGCACACAAAAATTATTCAATTTAGCGGGCATCTGGCTGAATATTTTGGAAGATGGATACACTTTGATTTTGGATGAATTGCAAAATAGTTTGCATCCAAAATTGGTGGAATATTTGGTCAAAATGTTTCATAATCCAGAGCTTAATAAAAATGGCGCACAGCTGATTTTTGTAACGCATGAGACTTCATTGCTTGACCAAGAAATTTTTCGGCGTGACCAAATTTGGTTTTGTGAGAAAGCAAATAATGCCACCGAATTATTTTCTTTGGCTGAATTTAAAGTGCGAAAAGGGGTTGATGATTTGGAAAAAGCTTATTTATCAGGGCGTTATGGTGCTGTGCCGTATTTGAGATAATGGCAAAACGCAAAGCAAAATCTCCAGATAATCATAGAAAATCTGCCATACGGCAAGACTACGAAATGGTTTTGATTGTTTGTGAGGGCAAGACTGAACAATTATATTTTCAAGGATTGAGAGACGAATTAAAGATTTCAACGGCTAATATTAAAGTATTAAATCCAAAGCAAAATACGCCAAACAGTTTGCTCAAAGAGGCGAAAATAATTTATGAGAAATCTAAAAAAGACAGCAATCCTTTTGATAAAGTTTATTGTATTTTTGATAAAGATAAACATCCAAAATATCAACAAACCAAAAATAGTATTAGTATTCAGTTTGAATTGTGGTCAAATCTTTCAAGGCATTTAGCATGATTTTTTGCAATTTTTGAATCACATAATCCTCTTCCCAAATGTCGCCGCTGCGGTTTTGCACCCATTCAAAA
>JAAOIF010000200.1 GCA_015163925.1 Candidatus Thioglobus sp. | reverse complement strand
GGAAACGCCAAAATTATCAAAATGATTGCCCGAGATGAGGCTTTGCACCTGAGCGGAACGCAATATATGCTGAATTTAATGAGTGACGGCAAGGACGATAAAGATATGGCAAAAATCGCCAAAGAGTGCAAATCTGAGGTGGTGGAAATGTTTGTGGATGCCTGCGAGCAAGAGAAAGAGTGGGCTGAATATCTGTTTCGGGACGGCTCGATGATTGGGCTGAATGCTGAAATTCTCAAGCAATATCTGGAATATATTACTAATGTGCGGATGAAGGCGTTGAATCTGACGCCGATTTTCCCCGAGCGCACTAATCCCCTGCCCTGGATTAACCATTGGCTGGATTCTGATAATGTCCAAGTTGCCCCGCAAGAGACCGAAATTACCTCGTATTTGGTGAGTGCAATTGACAATACGATGGATGCCGATGACACGGATTTTGGCGATTTTAAGCTGTAAATTCCAGTGTTTAAAATCCAGATTGATAATATTAACGGCAAGACTGAAGCCCTTTATGTATATGGCGATGAGTCGATTTTAAGCGAGCTGGAGGCGCATAATGTTTTGGTTGATTTTTCTTGCCGTCAAGGGCATTGTGGCAGTTGTATTTTGCAATTATTATCCGGAGATGTTGAGCATAAAAACACTTTAATACCGCTCTCTAAAGGCGAAATTCTGGCATGCCGAGCCAAGCCGATTACCGATATAAAAATCAGCACTAAACCCTAAATTTCTGCAAATAATCCAGCACCTCAGCGGCGTTACCTGTAAATTTAATCCGCCGAGATTTATTCTTAATTTGATAGTCATACATCGGGTCGTAATAATCCACTAACAGAGATTTCACAATCGGGCGAAAGCCACTGATAGCGCCGGTTTGCTGCTGTAATTGCAAAGCATTTTGGCTTAAATTATGCAACTTTTTATGCCTCTCAGAACCCAATCGTTTCTGAATTTTGAGCAAACTCATCAGCCAATAATTACTAAAATCCGCAAAGCCAAAACCCGCCAGCATCTCCGCCACATAAGCCTTTAAGCTGATTTCCACCCGCTCATCCAAGCTGGCAGTAAGAATAATCAAATCCGCCGCAGAAGTCGCCGATTGCACTGCCGGCGGCACATTCAGCGCACCAATATTTTTTCCCTCGTCCTCAAATGCCAAAAAACTCGCATTCTGCCGCTTGATAAGGGCAATCGCCAAGGCATTTTCAAAATCAATCTGGCTCGGCTGCGGCGTAATTTGCCCCCCAAACGCCGAGCCGCGATGGTTCGCCAAGCCCTCCAAATCAACCTTTTGAGTGATTTTTTTGAGCAGTAAAGTCTTGCCGCAGCCGGTCTGCCCGCCAAGCACTAACGGCGTAATTGTGCTAATAATACTTTCAGTTTCATTCAGCAAAAATCGGCGCAAAGCCTTGTAGCCGCCGGTAATCCGTGGATAATTAATACCGCAAGAATCAAAAATCCACTTCTGCGAAATCTGCGACCGCAGCCCGCCACGAAAGCAAAACAGCGCCCCATGCGGATTATTTTTAATAAATTGCAGCCAAGCCTCCAGCCGCGCCTGTTTCAGCTGCCCTTGCACCAATTTATGCCCCAAATCCAGCGCCGACTGCTGCCCCTGATTTTTGTAGCAAATGCCAACCAATTCCCGCTGCTTATCACTCATCAGCGGCAGATTTTTGGCAAACGGAAAGCTCCCCTGAGCAAATTCAAGCGGCGACCGAGTGTCAATCAGCGGCGTGTTTTTGATGAATAATTTAGCAAAATCCTCCGCCTGAATCAGCTCGCCGGGTTCCTTTTTTTATCGCCCCAGCAGCCAGCTCCACATCAGCAATTACCCCTTTTTTCACCCCAGCAGATTCGCCCAGCGCATGCCCAAATACTTCCAGCCTGCCGCCAACCTCTTCAGCCAGCAA
>JAAOIF010000001.1 GCA_015163925.1 Candidatus Thioglobus sp. | reverse complement strand
ATACTGAGGAAATTGTGCGTCAGGCGGAGAAAATGTATGGGAAATTAGTGGGTTTTTTAGAGTCAATGAACGACATAGAAAAGCATTTGGACAAGGCGCAAAATAGCTATAAATCCGCACGCAATAAGCTTTCTGAGGGTAATGAGGGAAAAATATGGCATATAGTATTTTTAATAAAACCACAACTGATACGCTTTCACAGCCGATGTTTTTTGGTGATACGGTGAATGTGGCGAGGTTTGATAAGCAAAAGTTTGAGATGTTTGAGAAGCTGACGGAGAAGCAATTATCGTTTTTTTGGCGGCCTGAGGAAATTGATGTTTCCAAAGATAAAATTGATTTTGCCAAATTATTGCCGAATGAAAAGCATATTTTTATCTCTAATTTGCAGTATCAAATTTTGCTCGATTCGGTGCAAGGCAGAAGCCCGAATATTGCCCTGCTGCCGATTGTATCCTTGCCGGAGCTGGAAAATTGGATTGAAACTTGGGCGTTTTCTGAGACCATTCATTCGCGTTCTTACACCCATATTATTCGTGCGATTGTGAATGAGCCGGGGGCGATTTTTGATGATATTATGAAAACTGATGAGATTATTAAGCGTGCTGAAAGTGTTTCAGAACATTATGATGAGCTGATTAAATCCACTCAGGCTTACCTTTTGCACGGGGTCGGCAGGCTTGATATTAATGGCAAAAACGCTGATGTGGATTTGTATTGTTTGAAGAAAAAACTTTATTTGACTTTAATGTCGGTGAATATTTTGGAGGCTGTGAGATTTTATGTTTCATTCGCTTGCTCGTTTGCTTTTGCCGAGCGAAAAGTGATGGAGGGAAACGCCAAAATTATCAAAATGATTGCCCGAGATGAGGCTTTGCACCTGAGCGGAACGCAATATATGCTGAATTTAATGAGTGACGGCAAGGACGATAAAGATATGGCAAAAATCGCCACCATCAATTTCTTTAGGCTTAATCAGCGGCTGTTTAGCGCCCGGCGGCATAAAATTCAGATTTGCCAGCATTTTATCGCGCACTTTTACAATCGAATCGTTCATTGCCTCACCGACCTCAAACTCAACAGTAATAATGCCTTGCCCCTTATCGCTGACCGAATAGACATGCTTGACCCCTAAAATCTGGCTCATCAGCCGCTCTAATGGCTTAATCACAATATTTGCAACCTCTTGTGAGGAAGCGCCGGGATACTCCACAAATAGGTCAATCAGTGGCACTGAAATTTGCGGGTCTTCCTGTCTGGGCGTGGAAATCAGCCCGATAATTCCAGCGCCGAGCATGGCAAAAAACAGAATAATTGACAGCGGAGAAGTGATAAAGGCTTTGGTTAATTTACCGGCTATGCCTAAATCTGCCTCGTTAATTTGCTTATTTTCTGGCATTTTTTTAGATACTCATACCAGAAATCATCAAAATATTTGGATTGGAGACGATTTTTTCGCCAATTTTCAAACCAGATAAAATGCTTTTTTTGTCATTTCCGACCTGCTCACCTAAGCGGATAAATCTGAGTTCTGTGTGCTGAGTTTGTGGATTTATAACAAAAATACTCGGCAGCGAAGAACGCCAGAGAATCGCTGATTCAGGCACTACCGGGGTCAGCACGCCGGAGTCAGTTTCAAAAATTTCCACCTCCGCATAAGCGCCAGCCAGCACCGGCACATTTGGCGGCAAGTCAAATTTCACCTTAACGCTGTGTTTATTATTATCGGCGATTGGATAAATTTGCGATAATTTGGCATTCACCACCATATTAGCAATGTCTAATTTGATGCGATAGATTCGGTCTAATTTTAGGCTGCTGACCAAGCGTGACGGCACATTTACCTCCACTTGCAAGTCTCTAATATTAGCAAATTCAATCAACACTTTTCCGACCTGAACCACATCGCCTTTGTTGATATTTTTAACCACAATAACTCCGTCAAAAGGGGCTTTAATATTAGTATCTTTGAGGCGTTCTTCAGCCTGTTTGAAATCAGATTCCGCTTGGATTAATTTGCTTTTTGCTTGCTGCACGGCGGAGTAATATGAGGTTCTGTTGGCGTATCTGTTGAAGCCCGGATTGCCCCTGCCGGTGAAATTAGTCATCGGGTCGGTGAAGAATGAAAAAGCGCCGCCGAACACATCATTTGCATAAGGCGATACAAAGGATTTTTGGTATTGGACTTTGGCGTTATTAAGTGCCTCTCGGGCGGAGATAATATTAGTGTAAGCGGCGTTTTTTTGGGCGCTGATGGAGGCTTTTTCAAGCGTTACTAAAGTAGCGCCGCGGGTGAAAACATCGCCCTCTTTGCCACTTACATTTAACACATCGCCCGCTACTTGGCTGGATAAACTCACTTGCACTGAGGAAACCACCGCCCCGCCGAGCAATGCCCGCTTGTCAAGTGAAACTCCGGAGACGCTATGGACTAAATAATTAGCCTGAGAATTAGCGGAATTGTTGGAATTTTGCCCCTGTGCTGACGGCGAAAATGAGTATAAAAATGCCAAAAAAGTGGCTGAGGTTAAGGCGGTTGTTAATTTTTTCATAGTTGAATTTCCAAAATAGTTGGCATAAAAATAAATTTTTTAACCTCAATTAACATTAAAATACTTGCAATTTGTTAAGTGAAAAATTTGTTAAATTATAACATCACCCTTTGCCATAAAATTAGAAAAATATATCAAATATGACTATTGCTTTTACACCCGGTGAGCCTGCTGGAATTGGCGTGGATTTATTGATTATTCACGCTCAGAAAAATGCCGATAATATTCTGGCTTTCACCGACCCGGATTTATTATTGCAACGCGCCAAACAGCTGAATTTGCCTATTAGAATCAAGGAAAATGAGACTTCTGGCGTTGGTGAAATTTGCGTTTTTCCGATTAAAACTAATGCAAAAGTTCAGGCCGGAAAACTCAATCCTGATAACAGCAAATTTGTCCTAAAAACACTTGATATTGCTATTCAAAAATGCTTGGAGAAAACTTGCAGCGCCTTGCTCACCGGCCCAGTGCATAAGGGCATAATCAATCAAGCCGGCTTTAATTTTAGCGGTCATACTGAATATTTAGCCAATAGCACTAAAACCGCTAAAACCGTGATGATGCTGGCAACCGCTGGGCTGCGTGTGGCGTTGGCAACCACGCATTTTCCATTGGCAAAAGTGGCTGAAAATATCACCGCTGACGGGCTGGAAAAAACTATTCACATTATTCATAATTCGCTGATTTCATTTGGCATTAAGTCGCCAAAAATTGTGGTTTGTGGCTTAAATCCGCACGCCGGAGAAGGCGGTTATATGGGGCTTGAGGAAATTGAAATTATCAATCCGCTAATCAAACGCCTCAGCGCTTCTGGCTATAATTTGCAAGGTGCAGTGCCGGCGGATACGGCTTTTACGCCTGATGCTTTGCGCGGTGTGGATGTTGTGCTGGCGATGTATCACGACCAAGGGCTGCCGGTATTAAAAACTTTGGGCTTTAAAAAATCGGTCAATATTACTCTTGGCTTGCCGTTTATTCGCACCTCAGTTGACCACGGCACGGCGCTGGATTTAGTCGCCACGGGGAAGATCAATTTAGGCAGTTTCCACACCGCATTGGCTCATACCAAGCAGTTCATTTCTCAGACTAAAAGCTGATGGCAAAGCACATAGCACGCAAGCGGTTTGGGCAAAATTTTCTGGCAGATGACAAAATTATTGAGCAAATTATTAAAACTATTGCAGCTAAAAAAAACGATAATATTTTGGAAATTGGAGCTGGGCAAGGGGCGCTGACTTTGCCTTTACTATTAAGGCTTGAGCGTTTAAATGTAATTGAAATTGACCGTGATTTGGTTAAATTATTAAACTCTTTTAAGCACAAAAATTTAACCGTTCATCAGGCTGATGTTCTCAAATTTGACCTAAGCAAAATCCCTGCTCCGATGCGGATTGTGGGGAATTTGCCGTATAATATTTCCTCGCCGATTTTGTTGCATTTTTTGGCTCATCGGGACAAAATAATTGATATGACTTTTATGCTGCAAAAGCAAGTGGTGGAGAGAATTACTGCTAAAAATGGCAGCAAAATTTACGGTCGGCTGAGTGTTATTTTGCAAGCTTTTTTTGAAATGGAAATGGTTTTTACAGTGCCGCCAGAGGCTTTTAGTCCAGCGCCTAAAGTGGATTCGGCGATAATTTATCTAAAACCTTTGAAAAAACCTTTGGCTAAAAACATATATTTATTGCAAAAAATCGTTAAAGCAGCTTTTTCTAAACGCCGCAAAACTCTCAGAAATTGTTTAAAATCGCTACTAATTCAAGAGCAAACTTCAATAGAATTGTCGCAAAGGGCAGAAATGCTGAGTGTGGCGGATTTTGTAAAACTCACAAACGACTATGAAAAAACACTATGAAAAATGATATTAAAATTGAAATTCGGGTGCTTTATTTGGAAAATCAATCAAATATAGCCCAGAGCCAATATGCCTTTGCTTACACTATTACCATTACAAATCAGGGCGAAATTGGCGCTCAGTTGCTGGCGCGCCATTGGCTTATTATGGATGAAAATGGGCATATTGAAGAGGTGCTGGGCGAGGGAGTGGTGGGGCAAAAGCCGCATTTGCTGCCCGGCGAGAGTTTTCAGTATTCTTCTGGCGCTTTGATAAAAACTCCGACTGGCTCAATGAAGGGAACTTACGGAATGATTAGCGATGAGGGCGAGCGTTTTGAAGCGCTGATACCTGAATTTGTGCTGAGTGAGCCTTACACTTTGCATTAAAACCGATGAAATTATTTGAGATTTGGAAATAAGGTTTTTAATACTGTTGCCAAAAAGCAAAAACGGGTAAATAGTGATTGGATTAGCATTGCCATCACAAAAACACTTAGCCATTGCCAGTTTTTGTCATCCATCCATGGGCTAATATCAGAACCAAATAATATTGAAACTGATAACATAATCGCAAATGTCAATAAAACTGCATCGCTTAATATAAATTCGCCTATGCTGCCTTTTTTATTTTTATATCCTCTCATCTCTTTTACCTCAAAATAAAGCAACCATCATTAGTCACTCGGGCTTAATAATAACAGAATTATTTAAACTTTGGAAACAAAAATTGCAACATTTTTGCCACAAAACAAAAACGGGTAAATAGTGATTGAATCAGCATAACCAATACAAAAACCGCCAAAAACAGCCAGTTTTCATCAACAAACCAAGGGCTAATATTAGTGCCGAATATTAACGATATTGTCAGCATTGTTGCAAATGTCAATAAAACCGCATCGCTTAATGTAAATTCACTTTTACTCATATTTATCTCCAAAAATTAAGCATATATTACACTTAAAAAAACTTCAAATGTATCTAAATTTCAATCATACCCTCAAACACAAACTGCGCCGCCGCTGATAATAATATTGAGCCATTTGCGGATTCAATCTGGGCATCGCCGCCGCTTAAATGCACCAAAACTTTGCTTTCAAGCAATCCTGCACTCACGCCGTAAGCCACTGCTGCTGCTGCTCCAGAGCCACAGGCAAGGGTTTCGCCGACCCCGCGTTCATAAACTCTAAGGTTGATTTCTGTGCGGCTGAGAATTTGCATAAAGCCAATATTAGCGCTGTTTTTAAGCTTTTCTGAATGCTGCAAAATGGTTGCTGCTGGCGCAATATCAATTTGCAAATCCTCTACAACCGTTACTAAATGGGGATTTCCCATTGAAACTGCACCAAATTCTACCCCATCAATTTGATAGCTTGCAGATTTCGGCAATAATAAACCAATCGCCTCAGGCTCAAAATTCGCAGCCCCCATATCGGCTGTAACCGTATTATCAGAATTAATCAGCAGCGAAATTACCCCAGATTTAGTCTCAATTTTAATAGGATTATTTTCACTCAAACCCCGCTCGCGCACAAACAGGGCAAAGCATCTGGCGCCATTTCCACATTGCTCAACCTCAGCGCCGTCAGCATTAAAAATCCGATAAGCAAAATCCACTTTTTGCGACTTTTCCACTAATAATAATTGGTCAAAACCGACCCCAAAATGCCTATCCGCCAAGCCAATAATCTGTTCGGCACTCAGGCTAATATCCCCGCCGGTATTGTCAATTACCATAAAATCATTGCCGAGCCCGTGCATTTTTGTAAAATTAATCATAAGCCATTATTTTACACAGGATTACTAATATTGCATTCTGCTAAAATGGCTAATTTTTCTACTAATATAATTATGCAAACGCCGACAAATATTACTCTAAATAAAAATAAAACCCTTTTAACCATTGAGTTTGAGGGCATAAATTATCCACTCAGCGCCGAGTTTTTGCGAGTTTATTCCCCTTCCGCTGAGGTTGTCGGGCATGGTCCCGGGCAGGAAACTTTGCAACTTAACAAGCAAAATGTGACCATTGATAGGATTGAGCCGACCGGCAATTATGCGATAGTTTTATTCTTCAGCGATGGGCATAACAGCGGCATTTACTCATGGTCTCACCTTAATAATTTAGCCCTAAATCAGCAAAAATTATGGGCTGAATATTTGCAAAAAATTAAGGCAAGTGGCAATTCTCACCTTGAAATTAAATAATTCTCATTTGTAAAACAGTAATTTTGATAGAAAAATGCAACTCTTAAATTCACTAATTGCCTTTATTTTTACCATTGGAATTTTGGTGGCGGTGCATGAATTTGGGCATTTTTGGGTGGCGAAAAAATTAGGCATTAAGGTTTTGCGATTTTCGCTCGGATTTGGCAAAGTGTTGAAATCTTGGCAGCTCGGCGAGACGACTTACACTATATGCGCCCTGCCTTTGGGCGGGTTTGTCAAAATGTTGGATGAAAACGAGGGGCAGGTTAGCGAGAGTGAAAAACATCGGGCTTTTAATCGGCAAAATGTTTATAAGCGGATTGCTGTGGTGGTGGCGGGTCCGGCGGCGAATTTTATCCTTGCTGTCGTGCTTTACAGCGTAGTTTTTATGCTTGGAACTCCGGGCATCAAGGCGCAAATTGGAGTGCTTGAAAACGGCGGAATTGCTGATAATTCAGGCTTGCAAATTGGTGATAAATTACTAAGTGTTAATGGCAAGCAAACCCTTAGTATTGCTGAATTTATTGGTCAATTTCTGCCGGCTGCAAATCAGGAAAATTTAAGCCTTAAAGCACTTTCAAAAACTGGCGAATTAAAAACTTTAAAGCTGAATTTAAGCGGTGATTTTCTGGCAAATCCGCAGCAAGGGGTGGAGAAATATTTAGGCTTTGAGTTTGCGTATCCGGCGTTTAAACCTATTATTGATAAGGTTTTGCCGAATAAATCAGCTCATCTGGCGGGACTGAAAACTGGTGATGAAATCCTCAAAGCTAATAATAAACCGGTTAAAACTTGGCGTAATTTTGTCGCCGTTATCAAGCAAAATCCTAATCAGAAAGTGGATTTACAAATTCTGCGGAGTGGAAAATTGATAAATTTATCCCTCACTCCAAAAATTGAGAATGGCATTAGTAAGGCTGGAATTAGCCTAAAAGTGCCGGAAAATTACTTGGACGGCTGGCGCGTGGAAACCAGAAAAAGCCCGTTAGATGCTTTCATTTCAGCAAATGTAAAAGTCTATCAGTTCAGCGTTTTAAACCTAATTATCATCAAAAAAATGCTCATCGGCGAGGCTTCACTCAAGCAAATCAGCGGCCCGATTAGCATTGCCGATTACGCCGGAAAGACCGCTGAGACAGGCTTAGTGGCGTTTTTATCGTTTTTAGCACTAATTAGCATCGGCTTAGGTTTGCTGAATTTATTGCCGATTCCACTGCTTGACGGCGGGCATTTATTTTTCTATTTAATTGAAATTATCAAAGGCTCACAGGTGCGGCAAAGCACTCAGCAAATATTTATGAAATTTGGAATTTTGCTGATTTTTTCACTAATGGTTTTGGCTATATATAATGACACTTTGCGATTATTGTCATAAATTTTCAAGCCTAATTCTGAACTCAGATTGTCATTCTGAACCCCGATTTTCATTTTGAACAGCCATATTTTCATTTTGAATTAGATTTAAAATCTCAAATCACCCAAAATCTTGCTTTAATACTCCCCTATAAAGCGTTTATAAAGCAACAAACAACGCTAAATGTTTTAAAAAAAGCGTTAAATGTTGCAGCAGAAGCGTTAAATCTTTAGGGAATAAAAGCAAAATGTTTTGCTAAAAGCGTTAAATGTTCCAGCAAAAGCGTTAAATGTTGCAAAAACAAAGCAATATAGGGGCTTATAAACGCTATATATTGGGCAAAAAAAGCCACAAAGCCCGCTACAAAAGCATTTTTGCTTTTCACCACCGCCAAAAATCCGCTGATTTCACCTACATAAAATCACACAAACCTAAATTTAAGTATAATTCACAAAATCTTAAATTCATATTTAGGGTATTTTTATTTAATCAAGGGGAAAATCATGGCAGAAGTTCAAGGCGAAAGCGGCGGCGGAGTTTCGCATAGAGAGAATGTTTTACTTTCAAATCAATATAACGGATTTAATGCTTTATTAAGTAGTATTGAGGCTTATTTATTAGATACTCCAAATTCAATTAGGCTCAAAGTAGCAGATACACAACTTGCAGAAATTACTGCTGAAAAAGTGACATGGGACGCTAATTATCTTAAATATTTAGACCCAGCAACCCATAATCGGGCAGTGATTTTAGAGACAGAACGCTTATATAAAATCACCTATGCAACTATTAGTGGTTTGCAACAACAAGTCAAAAATAATGCAGAAGTTGAGCTAATCGGCGATGATTATACTCAGCTCGGCATTCATTTAGATAAAACCACAAGAACCCCCACACCAGTGGAAACAGTAGCCCCGAATATCGTAATGGTTAAGGCAAGCAGGCTATCTAATGAGTTTTACACCACTTACCCAGACCCTGAGGGCAATGCTCATCGGCGCTTGCCTCATCGGAATAATTTACTAATTAAAGTAGCCCATGTTGCCTCATCCGCTGAACCACCACCGGCTGAGAATGATTATGATGAAGTCTATCAAAGCGGCAGAAGTACCTTTACTTTAGTTGCCCCGATTGATACTCCACTTGGAACTATCGGCTATGTTAAGGCTTGCTATTCTACTTTTACTGGCAAAATGGGTCCCTCAAGCGAGGCATTTCAGTTTGTGATAAATTAAAGAAGTTGTAAAGTAATACCCCTATTGCTATTTTGGCAATAGGTTTTTTTTAATAATAGGAGTAAGAAAATGAAAAACTCAAACAAATTAAGCAAATTATTTGCTTTATCAATTATGGCTTTAACCATTACAAGCTGCGGCAGTTCCACTAATGCGGGGGGGGGGGGGGGCGATTCTGATAATTCCCAAGGCGTTGAAATAACCAGCGCTAATACAGTTGTAGCCAATTCAACTCTAAATTTAGCGGCGACTCTGACTTTTGCTACCACAACCACGCCGACTTTCATTTGGACAATTAGGGGCAACACTACTTTTGCCAGTATTAACGGCAATACTCTCACCGGCATTTCCCCGGGTAATATTACTTTAGTTGCAACTTATGGCACTCGCACCGGCACTCAAAAATTTACTGTAACCCCTGCGCCGCCTGTTATTCGCCCTACTATTACTACCGCATTCAATGCCCCTGTTGCTACCGGAACACCGAATGAAGTAACGATTTCTTGGGCGGCTGTTACTGGTGCGACTGGTTATAAACTGTATCGGACGACTGACAATTTATCCGGTTTTGAAAATGGCGACCCGACTAATTTAGCCTCAGCCAATCCAGCCGCAACCTCCACTGATGTTAGCGGTATTACTACTAATATAAATTTGGGCGCAAATTCAGCCAAAACTTACTTTTTGCTGACTGCAATTACTAACGGAATTGAATCCAAAACCAACGGCGCTCAGACCTTTGCCACAGCGCACCCGCTTGCTTTTGGGACAGTTGCTGGCGGTGGCACAGATACAGTTTGGATGGATAGAAATCTTGGTGCTACCAGAAAAGCCACAAGTAGCACCGACACTGATGCTTACGGTGATTTGTATCAATGGGGTCGGGCAAGAGATGGGCATCAAATTTCAACTTCAACAACAACTGCCACATTAGCACCAAGCATTAGCCCCGGCCACGCCGAGTTTATTACTGACCCTGCCATAATTAACGCCGTAGGCAGATGGACCGCTGTCGGCGTTGATGATAACGGCGCAATCCGCTCCGCAATTTGGAGTAGAACTGATGGTTCAGGCGTTTGCCCAACTGGCTTTAGAGTACCAACAGCAGCTGAATTAGAGGCTGAAAGAGTATCTTGGACAAGTGCTAATAGGGCTGGCGCTTTTGCATCAACCCTTAAATGGGCAGGTGCTGGCGTTCGGGCTTTTGATGATGCGGATATTATATTAACTACTGAGGGCTATTACTGGAGTAGCACTGTCAGCGCTACTGAAATTAATAAAAGTCGTATATTGGTTTTTAATGTTACAACATCTGTGGGAAGTAACAGACACGCCAGAGGTGCATCAATCCGCTGCATTCAAAACTAACTTTTAACCTTTAACCAAAAAAAAGCCTGCCTCACCGCAGGTTTTTTTTGCATTAACAATTATCCATTTACCATTAACACTTGCCCGCCGCTATGTATAATGACACCTTACGATTATTATCATAAAACAAAATATGTGTAAAAATATCATTAAAATCTCTTTAATATTAGGGCTGTTTTTTAGTGCTTTGGCAAATGCTGCAATCATCAAAAGCATTGAAATATCAGGGCTGAACGCCATTTCCAGAGGCACGGTTTTGAGCTATTTGCCGGTTGAAGTGGGCGATGAGTACAATCAGCAAATCTCGGCAAAAATCATTCAAACGCTTTATAAAACTCAATTTTTTAAAGACATTGAAGTTGTGCAAAATAAGCAAATATTGAAAATTACTTTGCAAGAAAATCCACATATTAAATATATTGAATTGCTAAATTATTCCGATAAAGTGTTGGATGAGGAGCGAATTGATGAGATTTTGCAAAGTATGGATTTGGTTCAGGGTAAGATTTTCAATAAAAAGAATTTGGATACTATTGTCAATCAGCTGCAATCCGCCTATATCGCTAAAGGCTATTACAGCGCTAAAATCACTAAGAAAATTGAAATTGATAATAAAAATCGGGTCGGCATTGAGCTTGATATTTTTGAAGGCTCGGTGGCAAAGATTGATAGTATGAAAATCAGCGGTAATACGATTTATGATGAGGACGAGCTGCTGGATTTATTTGACATCGGCGAGGCGGATTTTTTCTTGCTAAATTATTACACAAATAAAGACAGTTATTCCAAAATTGCGCTTGACGGCGGCATTGAGGCGATGCGTTCTTTGTATGTAAATTCTGGTTATCTTGACTTTAAAGCCAGCAAAATTAACACTGAGCTTTCAGACAATAAGGAAAAAATAAATATTGCTATTGAAGTGTCTGAGGGGCAGCAATATAGCGTTGGAAAGATTGAATTTAGTGGCAATACGCTAAATCAATCGGTTGCGGAATTAGCCGATATTTTTGCAGTCAAAACCGGTGATATTTTCAAGCGAAAGCAAGTGGTCAAAGGCATTCGAGCTATTACTAATTTATTCACCGACCAAGGCTATGCCTTCGCTAAAATTGACCCGATCACCACAGAAAACGCCAAAACACATATAATTGATTTGAATGTTAGAATTTTACTCAATCAGAAAGTTTACATAAATCGCATAACCATTGACGGCAACACCCGCACGCAAGACCAAGTGGTGCGGCGGGAAATCAACATTGCTGAGGGCGGACTTTACTCCAGCGGCGAATTGAATGAATCGGTTAAAAGAATTAGGCGCTTAGGATTTTTCTCAAATGTCAAAATGTCAATCGCAAATGTCAAAGGCGCAAAAGACAAAGTTAATGTAAATTTCGTAGTTGAAGAAACCAAAACTGGGCAATTTTCAGTCGGCTTATCACAGTCAAATGAGGTCGGAGTTTCATTCAATCTCGGCATTCAGGAAAGCAACTTTTTAGGCACTGGAAATGTCCTGAATGCTAATTTAGTTAATTCAAAAGCGGTACAAGAAATCAGCTTTTTCTTCTCCGACCCCTACTTCACAAAAGACAAGCACAGCATCAGTTATGGCGTTTTTAGCAAATCTATTGATGGTGTAGAATTAGCCTCAAACTCTTATCAAATTGACGAAACCGGCGCTTCTATCGGCTACGGCATTCCAGTCAGCAAAGACACCCGCATTAACACTGGCGTTTCACTCTCAACCCGTGATATCACTTGCGGCGGCGATTTTGAAAATAATAATGAATTTGAGCAATGCACAAGTGGCAATAAAACCGAAGTCAAATTATCCGCCGGCTGGTCAAATAACACCTTAAATAATTTCAGATTTCCAACCGATGGGCAAAAAAACAGCTTGAATGCTGAGGTCACATTGCCAATTGCTGATTTCAAATATTACAAAGTTAACGCCACGCACAAAAGTTATCACCCACTTTCTAAGCAATTAACCTTTACTGCTAAGGGCGATGTTGGCTTTGGAAGTGGCTATGGCGGCCAAGAATTGCCTTTCTTTGAGCGTTATTATGGCGGTGGCGCTTCCTCACTTCGCGGATTTGATTTCAACTCACTCGGCAAAACTTACACAGATGGAGCTGCTATCGGCGGAAATCTTTCATTATTAGCAAGCACTTCGGTCATTTCCACATTAGATGTTTTTGGCAAAAAAGCCGAAAATATGCGCGTCAGTGCCTTTATTGATGCCGGCAGCATTAGCAAAAGTGTCTATGATTTTGATGATATTCGCTCGGCCGCCGGCGTGGCATTTTCTTGGCTAACTCCGGTAGGTCCAATCGGTATTTACGCCGCCGTGCCGCTACTTAAAAGTGATGGAGACGAAACCAAAAACTTTGACTTTAGCTTAGGAACCAGCTTTTAATCAGGCGGATAAAATTATGAAAATACTAACTTTTTTATTACTAACATTTACCACTACGGCGTTTGCAGTCAAAATCGGCTACATAAATATTGATAATGTCGTCAGCAGCTCGCCGCAATTTATTGAAGCAAACCAAACTGTTATTTCCGAATTTAAGCCAAAGGAAAAAAAACTCATATTACTTAGAGAAAAAATAGAGAAACTGCTGATAAAATTCAGCAAAAACAAAGACGATTTATCTAAAGCAGAAATCCAATCTGCGGTGAAAGAAATATCAGCCTTAGAGGGCGATTTAAAGCAAAAACTCATTAAATTACAACAAGATTTAAAGCTTAGAAATACCACAGAATTAGACAAAATTGAAAAGCTCATAAACCAAACTATTAACTCTGTCGCTAAAGAGAAAAAATTTGACTTAATTTTGTATCAAAAAGTGGCTTTCGTCAGCGATAAGCTTGACATCACCTCCCTTATCAGCAAAAAACTTAAAGTGTTATTTAAGTAATAAAAAATGCACACGCTAAAAGAGCTTGCTGGATTTATTGATGCAAAACTCGTTGGGAATGGTGGCTTGGAAATCGCTGGAATTGCCTCTGTGGCGGCGGCAAACGGCAATCAGCTGAGTTATGTAATTAGCAAAAAATACACAAAAGATTTGAAATCCACCCAAGCCGGAGCGGTGATTTTACACTCAGATTTGCTCTCCGACTGCCCCACTAACGCCTTGGTTGTGGCTGATGTGCATTTGGCATTTGCACAAATCAGCCATTATTTCAAGCCAAAAACCACCCATTTTCACGGCATTCATCCGAGTGCAAAAATTGGTAATTCTAAAATCGCAGAAAATTGCGTTATCGGCGAAAATGTTACTATCGGAGACGGCTGTGAAATCGGCGCTAATTCAACGATTTCCGCCGGAGTAGTAATTGGAAATAACACTAATTTTCAGCCAAATGTAGTAGTCTTGGAAAATTGCAAAATCGGCAATAATGTAACTGTTGCCGCCGGTGCGGTGATTGGCTCGGAGGGCTTTGGAAACGCCAAAGACAGCAAGGGAAACTGGCACTCTATCGCCCATTTAGGCAGTGTGGAAATCGGCGATAATGTCAGCATCGGCGCTAATACAACCATTGACCGCGGCACTTTGGAGGACACGCAAATTCATTCTGGCGTGCGGCTGGATAACCTAATCCACATCGCCCATAATGTCATCATCGGCGAAAATACTGCCATCGCCGCTAATACTGGAATTGCCGGCAGCACAACTCTCGGCAAACGCTGTATGATTGGCGGTATGGTGGGGATTGTCGGGCATCTGAATATTTGTGATGATGTGATTGTAAATGCTAAAAGCACGGTTGATAAGGACATCAAAAGTGCTGGAAATTACACCGGAATTATGCCGCTGATGCCTCATAAACAATGGCAGAATATTGGAATATGGCTCACAAAACTTGATAAAATTACTCGTTATTTGAATATTAAGTTGAAAAATTTAAAGGACTAACAAAATGCAAATGAACATTCAGGATATTAAAAATTATCTGCCCCATCGCTACCCATTTTTGCTGATTGACCGAGTGCTGGAATTGGAGATTGGAAAATCGTTAGTTGCCATTAAAAATGTTACTTTCAACGAGCCGCAATTTACCGGTCATTTCCCCGCCCAGCCTATTATGCCGGGGGTTATGATTATTGAGGCATTAGCACAAGCGACCGGAATTTTGGCGTTTAAATCTGAGGTCGGAAAACCGATTGACGGGCAAATTTATATGCTGGTCGGAGTTGATAAAGTGCGTTTCAAACGCTTAGTTGAACCGGGCGACCAACTCAAACTAAAGGTTGAAGTAATGACCGTTAAACGCGGCATCTGGAAATTCAAATGCCAAGCTTTGGTGGATGAAAATATCGTAACCAGCGCCGAACTTATGTGTACGCAAAAATAATTAAGAGGAAAATATCATGGCAATAGACCCCAGCGCAGTTGTGCATCCGAGCGCTAAAATTCATAAAAACGCAAAAATCTGCGCCTACGCCATCATCGGCGCTAATGTAGAAATCGCCTCCGGCACGATTGTAGAATCTCACGCCGTCATTCAAGGTCCTACCAAAATCGGCAAAAATAATCACATTTATTCCTTTGCCTCAATCGGCGGAGACCCCCAAGACATCACTTATGCACACGGTCAGGAATCCAATTTAATCATCGGCGATGACAACCTAATTCGCGAATTTTGCACCATCAACCGCGGCACCGAAAAAGAAAATTCCATCACCCGAGTCGGTTCAAATAATATGCTGATGGCTTATGTCCATATCGCCCACGATTGCGAGGTCGGCAACCATATTATTATGTCAAATAACGCCTCTCTGGCGGGGCATGTGAAGGTGCGAGATTGGGCAATTTTAGGCGGATTTACATTAGTAAAACAATTTTGCATAGTCGGAATGCACACTTATATCGGTATGGGATGTCAAGTAAACAAAGACATTCCGTCCTATTTAGTAGCCTCCGGCGTGCAAACCAGCATCAGAAGTATTAACGCTGAAGGCATGCGCCGGCGGGGTTTTTCACCGAATGCCATCGCCGCCATCAAGCGCGCTTTTAAGCTGGTCTATCGCGAATCTGGCTTGCTTGACCAATCGCTTAGGGAGCTAAAACAATCAGAATCGGACCACCCAGAAGTTATGCAATTTATTGAATGTATTCGCAGCTCAAAAGTCGGAATTATGCGCGGTCCGGCTGAAGAATAATTCCTTAAAATAAATGAACCAAGCCTTCTTAAAGTCAAGCGGTGTGGTTACTGTGATGACTTTTGCCTCACGCATTTTAGGCTTGGTTCGGGATTATTTTATCGCCAGATATTTTGGTGCAAACGGGCTGACTGACGCATTTTTTGTCGCCTTTAGAATTCCTAATTTCCTCCGAAGACTATTCGGCGAAGGCGCTTTCTCACAAGCCTTTGTGCCAATTTTGGCTGATGCTAAGGCAAATTCTAATGAGTCTGAAGTGCAAAATGTTATCAATCATATTGGCACTAAATTTCTCACAATTCTCATAATTATCACTGTTCTGGCAGTAATAATCGCCCCGCTGATAATTTTTATGTTTGCTTGGGATTTTTATTTTGCCGCCGACCAAAGCAAATTTTACCTCGCCGCCGATATGCTTAGAATTACTTTTCCATACTTACTGCTGATTTCGCTTACAGCCTTTTCTGGCGCTATTCTCAACACTTTTGACAAATTCGCCGTGCCGGCATTTACTCCGGTTTTGCTTAATATTTCAATGATTTTATCGGCTATTTATTTGTCCAAATATTTGGCAGTTCCGATTATGGCATTGGCTTGGGGAGTGCTAATTGGCGGCGTGGCACAGCTGTTATTTCAAATTCCTTTTTTGCTTAAAATCAAGAAAATGCCGCGCTTAGTAAGTGGTCAGCACCCATGCGTTAAAACCCTGAAAAAGCGTATGCTGCCAGCACTTTTCGGCGTTTCGGTTTCGCAAATTAACCTACTGATTGACACGATGATTGCCACCACTTTAGTTAGCGGCAGCGTTTCTTGGCTGTATTATTCCGACCGCCTATTAGAGCTGCCTTTGGCGTTAGTCGGCATCGCTTTGGCGACTGTTGCCTTGGCAAAACTCAGCACTCATTTTGCTAATCAGGACGCGAAAAAATTTACCATTACTCTTGAATATGCGCTGAAAATTGGCTTGCTGCTTGGGATTCCAGCCTGTGTGGGACTGATATTACTCTCACAGCCGCTGATAATTACTCTTTTTCAATACAATGAATTTAGCCCATTTGCAGCCCAGCAATCGGCTCTAAGCCTTATGGCGTATGGCTCAGGGCTGATGGCATTTATTGCAGTTAAGGTTTTAGCGCCAGCATTTTTAGCGAGAGGTGACACTAAAACTCCGGTCAAAGTCGGGGTGGTAGCGATGGTTTCAAATATCTTTTTAAATATTATTTTGGCTTACTATTTCTCCCATGTCGGATTGGCTGCAGCCACTGCTATATCAGCATTTCTCAACGCATTTTTGCTTTATTATTATCTCAAAAAACAAGCAATTTTTAGCATTTCCACAGATTTAATCAAACTATTTTTGAAAGTGCTGTTAGCAAGCTTTATAATGGGCGTTTTTATTGTAAATTTTGCCGATAATGTCAATTTTTACTTAGAAGCAAGCGCTTGGATGCGGATTTTTTCCATTGCTGAAGTGATAATTTTAGCGGTAATTATCTATTTTATTTGCTTGAAATTACTCAATATTAGGATGAAAAAATTATGAATATGGTCAAATGTGTAAAACTCAAAAAAACCCTCCAAGCCCTTGATAGAGCGCCATATCCGGGGGAATTAGGGCAGCGAATTTTAGCCAATGTTTCTCAGCAAGGCTGGCAATTATGGCTGGAATATCAGACTATGCTAATTAACGAAAATAACCTAAATATGCTGGATGAAAAAGCCCAAAATTACTTAAAAGAGCAAATGGATAAATTCTTTTTTTCAGCGGCTGGGGCTGATGAAATTAAAGGTTTTAAGCCAAAATAATGGGGAATTTATTCATAATTTCTGCCCCCTCCGGCTGCGGCAAAACCTCATTGGTAAAGGCACTTTTAGAGCAAATTGACGATTTAGTAGTTTCAGTTTCTCACACCACCCGCCCAAAACGCTCAGGCGAAATTCATGGGCAAAATTACTTTTTTGTATCCAAAAATGAATTTGCTAAAATCAATGAAAATAACGGCTTTATAGAATCGGCAAAAGTGTTTGATAATTTTTATGGAAGTGCCAAGAAAACGGTTACAGACTTGCTCTCAAGCGGCAAAGATGTGATTTTGGAAATTGACTGGCAAGGCGCTCGGCAAGTCAAAAAAAGTGTTACTAATGCCATCGGAATTTTCATTTTGCCGCCGTCAATTTCTGCCCTAAAACAACGCCTGACCGACCGTGACCAAGACGATAAAACCATTATTAATAAGCGAATGACTGAGGCTGTGAGCGAGATTGAGCATTTTAATGAGTTTGATTATTTGGTTATTAATGATGATTTTGGCGTGGCTTTAAATGATTTATCCAATATTATTTATTCCCAGCGCCTAATTTTTGCCCAGCAATCCAAAAAACACCAGAATTTGCTTGAAACATTAATTTAGTCTATAATTATTTTCCCAATTCAAATAAGTATTTAGCTATGAAACCAGATTTTTCTCCGCCGGCAGTCAAAACGGCAAGTGCTTTAAATGTTCAAAAATACCCGCCAATCCTAACGCCAGAGCAGGAATACGCTTTGGCGATTGAGTTATATGAAAATCAAAATCTGGATGCGGCGCAAAAATTAGTGCTGGCGCATATGCGTTTTGTGGCGTTTATTGCCCATGGTTACAAGGGTTACGGCTTGGAGCAGGCGGATTTAATTCAGGAAGGCACAATCGGTTTGATGAAGGCGGTGAAGCGTTTTAATCCGCATAAACAGGTGCGATTGGCGAGTTTTGCGGTTTATTGGATTCGGGCTGAAATTCACGAATTTGTCTTTAAAAATTGGAAGATTGTAAAAATTGCTACGACTAAGGCTCAGAGGAAATTATTTTTTAAACTCAGGCAAGCCAAAGCCCAAATATTCCAAGCGCTGACTGCCGAGCAAGCCGAGAAAATTGCTAATGATTTAGGGGTTCGCAGGCAAGATGTATTAGAAATGGAATCGCGTTTGCAGCTAAATGATGTGGCTTTTGAGGCAAGTGATGAGGACGATTTGAACGCTCCGGCGCATTATTTGACCGCTCAAGACAGCCAAAATCCAGAACAATTATTACTTAATTCTAACACTCAAAAACACCAGCAACAGCAGCTGCATCAGGCACTTGCTTCATTAGATTCACGCAGTTTGGATATTTTACAAAACCGCTACTTGAAAGAGGAAAAAACGACCCTACATACTTTAGCGAACAAGTATGGAGTTTCTGCCGAGCGGGTTCGTCAGTTGGAAAATAAAGCTATGAAAAAGCTTAAAACTCAGCTGCAAGATTCGCCAGATTAGTTGTAATTTTCCAGCTTTAACACTAAAAATAAACGCATTTTTAATGCTAATTTTGAGTAATTTATTTATTATTATAGGAGAAAAAAATGAATATTCGCCCCCTTCACGACCGCGTAGTAATTCGTAGAACAGAGGAAGAAAAAACCACAGCCAGCGGACTTATCATTCCAGATTCAGCCACCGAAAAGCCTTTAAAAGGCGAAGTGCTTGCTGTTGGCAGTGGCAAAAAAAATGAAAATGGCGATATTATCGCTATGGATGTTGTAGTCGGCGACCAAGTTTTATTCGGTCAATACGGCGCCACAGAAATCAAAGTAGATGGTGAAACACTACTAATAATGAACGAAAGCGATATTGTCGCTGTAATCAAATAGGAGAATAATTATGTCAGCAAAAGATCTTGCATTTGGCGCAGAAGCCAGAAGTTTAATGCTAAATGGAGTTAATATTTTAGCAAACGCAGTAAAAGTAACCTTAGGCCCCAAAGGCAGAAATGTGGTTTTAGACAAATCATTTGGCGCTCCAACCATCACCAAAGACGGCGTTTCCGTTGCCCAAGAAATTGAATTGGAAAATAAGTTTGAAAATATGGGGGCACAAATGGTCAAAGAAGTTGCCTCAAAAACCAATGAAATTGCTGGTGATGGCACGACCACAGCCACTGTTTTGGCTCAATCGCTAATAACTGAAGGGGTGAAATCAGTTGCCGCCGGAATGAATCCGATGGACCTAAAACGCGGAATTGACAAAGCCACTGATGCCGCTGTAAAGGCTTTGCACAAGCTTTCTCAGGCGTGCGATGACACTAAAGCCATCGCTCAGGTCGGCACAATTAGTGCAAATTCAGATGCCAGCGTTGGCGATATTATTGCTGAGGCGATGAAACGAGTGGGCAAGGCCGGCGTGATTACTGTTGAGGAAGGTTCTGGCTTTGAAAATGAGCTTGATGTGGTTGAAGGAATGCAGTTTGACCGCGGCTATTTATCGCCATATTTCGTTAATAATCAAGAGACTATGACCGCTGATTTGGAGACTCCGTATGTGTTATTGCACGATGGCAAAATCTCCAATATCCGCGATTTGCTGCCGGCTTTAGAGGCAGTGCAAAAATCCAGCAAGCCATTATTAATTATCGCCGAAGACATTGAGGGCGAGGCTTTGGCGACTTTAGTGGTAAATAATATGCGTGGAATCGTCAAGGTTGCCGCCGTCAAAGCACCCGGTTTTGGCGACCGGCGTAAAGCAATTTTGCAAGATATTGCCGTTTTGACCGGCGCTGTGGTGATTTCCGAAGAAGTCGGCTTGTCACTTGAAGCCGTCACCGAAGAGCAATTAGGCAGCGCCAAGCGGATTGAAGTCGGCAAGGAAGACACTATTGTGGTTGATGGAGCGGGCAAAAAAGCCGACATCAAAGCTCAAATTTCCCAAATCAAAGCCCAAATTGAAACCACAACCTCAGACTACGACAAAGAAAAATTAACAGAACGCTTGGCCAAACTCTCAGGCGGCGTGGCAGTAATTAAAGTCGGCGCTGCTACTGAAGTGGCGATGAAGGAAAAGAAAGCTCGGGTGGATGACGCTTTGCATGCAACTCGTGCGGCTGTTGAGGAAGGCGTAGTGCCGGGCGGCGGCGTGGCTCTGGTGCGGGCGATTACAGCTTTAAATAGCTTGAAAGGCGACAATCATGACCAAAATATCGGCATTGATATTACCAAACGGGCGATGGAAGAGCCACTCCGGCAAATCGTTGCAAATGGCGGCGCTGAGTCCTCTGTGGTGCTGGTATTATTATTGGTATTTTTGCTTAGAGGTTTTGTGGTTGAGCCTTTTAGAATACCGTCTAACTCAATGATGCCGACTTTTTTAACCTATGATTTTTTGTCAGTTGATAAGATTTCTTAT
>JAAOIF010000019.1:5894-10315 GCA_015163925.1 Candidatus Thioglobus sp. | reverse complement strand
AGCTTTAGCCCGATAACCAACTCCAATTAGGGTTAATTTTTTCTCCCAACCGACAGAAACGCCCTGAATCAAATTCGCCGCATTTGCCCTTGCAGTACCGGCTTGCGCCCATGCTTGCTGTGGATGCCCGGGCAGGACGGAATGTCTTTGTTAGAGGAATGGATGAGTGCTGATTTTGCGATGCCGGTGGTGATGATGTCTGGGCATGCCGAGCATCAAGATGTGGTGAAGTCAATTCGGCTCGGGGCAGTGGATTTTTTAAAGAAGCCTTTGCATGATATTTTGCCGTTAGTGCGGAGAATTTTATCCACACAAGCGAGCAGTAGCGCTCAAAAAGTCAGCGGTATTAATTTTGATTTATCCTTAAAATCCGCCAGAACACTTTTTGAAGCGCAATATTTCAATCATCATTTACTCAAAAATAATCATAATATTGCTAAAGTGGCAGAGCTTGCCGGGCTGGAGAGAACCACACTTTATCGTAAATTAAAAGATTTGGGAATTGATAAAAAGCCATGAAAATTTTAATCTTAGGCGCCGGACAAGTCGGCTCAACATTGGCTAAATATTTGGCTTCTGATGTGGAAAACGACATTACTATTATTGATAAAGATGAGGAAAATTTATCCTCATTGCAGCGCCATTTAGACATTAAAACCGTCTGCGGGCATGCCTCTTACCCTAATATTTTGGAGACTGCCGGCATCAAAAAAATGGATATGGTGATTGCTGTAACTCACTCTGATGAGAGCAATATGTTGGCTTGCCAGATGGCTCATACCTTGTATCAGGTGGATAAAAAAGTAGCGCGGATTCGCACTGCCGAATATTTGCATCGGAAGGAATTATTTTCCTCCAGCGCCATTCCGATTGATTTTGTGATTACTCCGGAGGTTTTGGTAACTGATTATATCAAGCGAGTGGTGGAGCAGCCCGGCGCCGAGCAAGTGTTTGAATTTGATAATGGCTTGGTGCAATTAGTGGAAACCAGAGCTTACAGCGGCACTCCGATTGTCGGGCATCCGATTAAGGATTTACAGCAACATTTGCCCAAAACTCGGATGCGAATTGTGAGTTTATATCGGCAAGGAAAAGTCATTCCGGCTTATGGCGATACGGTAATTGAGGACGGCGACCGAGTTTATTTTGTAACTAAAAAAGCAAGTGTTTCCCAAGTTTTGAAGGAATTTAGGCGAGCTGATAAATCCTATAAAAATATTATGATTGCCGGCGGCGGTTTGATTGGACTGAATTTGGCAAAATTTTTAGAAAAAGACTATCGGGTTCGTATTGTTGAAATGGATAAAAATCGGGTTATTGCAATTACCGACCAGCTCAAAGACAGTTTAGTTTTGCACGGCAACGCCTCTGACGAGGAATTATTATTAGAAGAAGGCATTGAAAATACTGATTTATTTTTGGCATTAACAAATTCCGATGAGATTAATGTGATTGTCTCAATTTTGGCAAAACGGCTCGGCGCTCACAAAACCATTGCCTTGGTAAAACGCAATGTGTATGAGGATTTAGCAAAGCAAAGTGATGATGTGGATATGGTGATTTCGCCTGACCAAATTACTACCAGTGATATTTTGTCGCATATTCGCAAGGGCGATACGATGATGGTGCATTCCTTGCGGCAGGGCAAGTCTGAGGCGATTGAAGTGGTAGTGCATGGCAACAGCGAGCATTCAGATGTGGTCGGCAGGTCGGTTGAGGACATTAATTTGCCGGACGGAGTGGTGGTCGCCTCAATCGTCAGAGATGATAAAGTAATGATGGGCTCACGCAAATTAGTGATTGAAGAAGGCGACCATGTGCTTATCGTGCTGAGTGATGTGAGCAAAATTCACGAGGTGGAAGAATTGTTTGAAGGCTACTTTGATTAAAAATTAACAATTAATTATGCAGTTTAGTATCGTTTTTAAAACCATCGGCTTGCTGCTAATGGTGTTTAGCTTGACGCAACTGCCGCCGTTAGTGGTGGATTTTTTGTATGGGCAGGGGCAAATGCTGGATTTTGCGATGTCTTTTGCGCTGACTCTGCTGGCTGGATTTGTGCTGTGGCTGCCTTTTAGGAATACTCAGCGGGATTTTCGGCTGCGTGAGGGCGTGGTTGTAGTGGTGAGTTTTTGGTTTGTTTTATCGCTATTTGCAACCTTGCCATTTCTGCTTTCAAGCGCTCTGGATATGTCTTTTAGCGATGCGTTTTTTGAATCAATGTCGGGGCTGACTACTACCGGAGCCACTGTTTTATATGGCTTGGACGAGTTGCCTAAGGCGATTTTGTATTACCGGCAGCAGCTCCAATGGCTTGGCGGAATGGGAATTATTGTGCTGGCTGTGGCGATTTTGCCGATGCTCGGAGTGGGCGGAATGCAGCTCTACCACGCCGAATCCAGCGGCATTTCCAAAGAGAGATTAACTCCAAAACTCGCCCAAACCGCCAAAGCCTTGTGGAAAATTTATATCGGTTTTACCATCGCCTGCGCGCTCGGATATTACTTGGCGGGAATGGATTTATTTGATGCAATTGGGCATAGCTATTCCACTGTGGCAATCGGCGGATTCTCCACTCATGACGCCTCCATCGGCTTTTTTGACTCAGCAGTAATTGAGGCTGTGGCAGTAATTTTTATGCTGCTTGCCGGAGTAAATTTTTCCTTGCATTTCTTTGTTTGGCAGAAAAAAAATCCGCTAATTTACATTCAAGATTCCGAATTTAAGACATATTTAGTGATTTTATTTGCTGCTGCAATTACTGTTTCCGCCTATTTATTTGACAGCGGATATTACTCTCAAATCGGCGAATCCCTGCGGCACGGGGTGTTTCAAGCCGTTTCCATCGCCACCACCACCGGCTTTGCCTCAACCAATTATTCACACTGGCCACTGATGCTGCCGGTGCTGCTGATTTTGGTGAGTTTTGTCGGCGCTTGTGCTGGCTCAACCGGCGGCGGAATCAAGGTTGTAAGGATTTTGCTGATGTTCAAATTAGCAATGAAAGAAATCCGCCAATTCATCCATCCGAACGCTTATGTGAGCATAAAACTCAACCAAAAAAGCGTGCCAGAATCCATATTAGTCTCAGTCTGGGGCTTCTTTTCCCTATATGTGATGGCGTTTGTGATGATTTTCATAGCGCTAATGTTTGCCGGCTTAGACCAAATCAGCGCCTTTTCTGCCACCGCCGCCTCCATCAATAATTTAGGTCCGGGCTTAGGCGAAGTCGCTGCCAATTACACCAGCATCAGCGATAGTGCCAAATGGATTTTAAGCTTTGCCATGCTGCTCGGCCGCTTGGAAATCTTAACGCTAATTGCACTTTTGCATAAAGCCTTCTGGCGTTTCTAAAAAATTTACTTCGTCTTTTTTCATTCTACGGTGTTAAAAGCCAAAAATTATTCAGTCATATAGGATTTCTATATTCCATTCATAATTTTTAACTTTTGCCTTGTAGAATAAAAAAATACTCGTAAATTTGGCTTACTTCCTTCCTTCCTGTCTCCCTGAACAAAAACTGTCACCCTGAACTTGATTCAGGGTCTCATCCAGCAAGCACGGTCTTTTTTACAAGATGAGATTCTGAATCAAGTTCAGAATGACAAGATTTTGGTTCAGAATGACAAGGTTCTGCCTTGGAATGAAATCTTAAAGCAAAAATAACAACAAAGCCTTTTGGGCGTGCAGGCGATTTTCGGCCTCGGCCCAGACTAAACTTTGCTTGCCATCAATCACCTCAGCGGTTACCTCTTCGCCCCGATGAGCAGGCAGGCAGTGCATAAATGCTGCGTCCGGACTGGCAGAATTCATCAATTCGGCGCTAACTTGAAAATCGGCAAAGGCGGCTTGGCGTTGCTGCTGCTGGGTTTCCTGCCCCATACTCGCCCAAACATCAGTAATAATTAAATCGGCATTTTGACAAGCAGATTTAGCATTAGAGTGAAAATTTATGGAATTTGCATATTTTTCCGCAAAGGCTTTTTTCGGCTGATAAGCGCTTGGGCAGGCGATATTTAGGCGAAATCCAAACGCCTTAGCGGCTTGCATATAAGTCTGGCACATATTATTTCCATCGCCAATCCACGCCACAGTTTTGCCCTGAATTTTGCCTTTATGCTCTTGAAAAGTCATCATATCGGCAAGCAGCTGGCAGGGGTGAGATTCATCAGACAGGGCGTTAATTATCGGCACGCTGGAGTGCTGGGCAAAAGTGGCAATGTCCTTGTGGGCGGACACTCTGAGCATAATTCCATCAACCATTGAGCTAATCACAATGGCGCTATCGGGAATTGTCTCGCCGCGTCCGAGCTGAATATCGCGATTGGACAAAAACAGCGCATGCCCGCCGAGCTGCGTCATACCGGCCTCAAACGACACCCGAGTGCGAGTGGAAGGCTTGTCAAAAATCATCGCCAGAG
>JAAOIF010000019.1:0-5141 GCA_015163925.1 Candidatus Thioglobus sp. | reverse complement strand
CACAACTGAAGGATTGCCGCTGTGAGCGCTGATGGCTTGGACATCGTCAAAATCAACATAGATAAATTCACTTACCAGTGGGGCAAATCCGGCTTGTACTTTGGCGTTGCCGGTGGCGGACAGGGCAGCCAGAGTGCGGCCATGAAAACTTTGCTTGGCAGTAATGATAATTGGCTTGCTAATGGCTTTGGAATGGGCAAAAAGCCGAGTAATTTTGATTGCTGCCTCAACGGCTTCAGCGCCAGAATTAGCAAAAAAAGCTTTGTCCATATTGGCTAATTTACAAAGTTTTTCTGCCAGAGATTCTTGGCTTTGAATGTGATACCAGTTGCTGGTGTGTAATAATTTTTGCGCCTGAGATTGGATGGTTTTGCTGATTTCCGGGTGGCAATGCCCCAAGCCCACAACCCCCACGCCGCAAAGGGCATCAAGGTATTTATCGCCTTTGCTGTCGGTCAGGTAGCAGCCTTTTCCTTTGACGAAAGTGAGGTCAAGTGGCTTGTAATTTGACATTAAATAAGACATATTTTTTTGTTTTTTTGCAAAAATTTTAAAACAAAAAAGCCCCGATTTGGGGCTTTCGCAACTTTGATAAATTATTTATTAAGGCTGTATTTTATTGATATTTTATGACTGATACTCTAACGGCGGCGCCATTTTATTATCAATTTCTTGTAATTTTTTCTTGTAATCGGCGTAAAAGTGGTCAGCCGGCGGACTAACCCATTCTTCATAGGAAAATCCGTTTTTTTCATTGTAATCTGTAAAAGTTTTTTGCAAGGCGATTCTCTGCGTGCTTAAAGTGCTATTTTCTGGGCTAATTGCGTCCATTTTTCTCTCCTGTAAAAAAGTGAATTATAACCTCAAAATAACATTTGTGGGCTAATTTTTTTTCTTAAAATAGTAATAAATACTTCACAATTTAGCAGTATTTATGACACAATAGCCGTGTAAGATTTTTTATTTTTATAACCAAAGGAGTTTTTATGCAACTGAATATTTCTGGGCATCATCTGGACATCACCGAGGCAATCAGGCAACATTGTGTGGAAAAATTATCTAAAATTAAGCATCATTTTGACCATGTAATTAATATTAATATGATTTTAGAGGTTGAAAAAGATGTGCAAAAAGCCGAAGCCACGCTACATGTAAGCGGCGCGGATTTATTTGCCAAAGCGCAAAGTAATGATTTATATGCCTCAATTGACAAAATGGTAAATAAATTGGACGCACAAATTAGAAAGCATAAAGAAAAAATCAGCGACCACCGGAAAAACTAAGCCAAATCCGGCAAATTTACCGGTTTTTTAAAGGAATTTAACCATGTCAGAAGTCCAACAAACTTCTTTCAAAGACTGCCTCCAAAGGCTAATGAGTGCTTTGGAGGCATCTTTGTATGAAGAGGCTACCACTCAATTATCCACTTTGCATTCGGCTGAAATCGCTCGTCTGTTAGAAGCCATTCCGCCTAAGGATAGAACCAAATTATGGCTTGATATTGACGCTGGAACTCAGGGCGATATTCTCAAAGATTTGAGTGCGGATGTGCAATCTCAGCTGCTTGGCAAAATGGATATTAACGCCATAGTTAGCGCCACAGAAGGGATGGATACCGATGATTTGGCTGATATTGTGCCGAGTTTGCCGGAATCTGCCTTGCATAATTTATTGCTAACTTTGGACCATCGGCATAGAAATCATCTGAAAAAAGTTCTGTCTTATCCGCAAAATAGCGCCGGTGGGCTGATGAATATTGACACTATTACTGTTAGAGATGATGTTAGCGTTAGGACTGTAATTCGCTATTTACGCCTGCTAAAAGCGATGCCAGCCGACACCGACCAAGTATTTGTGGTGGATCGGGAGTTTAAATATTTGGGCTCAATTTATATTTCTATGCTGCTGACAAATGAGGCCGACCAGAAAATAAAATCGTTAATAAACAATAACATAAACCCAATTCCAGCCGCCACGCCTGATAACGAAGTGGCAAGTTTGTTTGAGCAACGCAACCTAATTTCAGCACCGGTGGTTGATGAGGAAAATCAGCTGATTGGGCGGATTACTATTGATGATGTGGGCATTGGCACGACATTGGCGGCCTGTGGGCCTTTAGCGCCGTCTTCTAATTCAAATTCAACTTCTTGCCCTTCTTCTAATGACTTGTAACCGTCACCTTGAATTGCACGAAAGTGAACAAAAACATCGTCTCCGCTTTCTTGTTCAATGAAACCAAAACCTTTTTTTGCGTCAAACCATTTGACTTTACCTGTTGTAGACATTTTTACATCCTAAAAATTAAAAAAAAATACCGAAAATACCACTTTTATAACTTAATAGCATAAAACAGAATTTACAGCGATTGCAATTTTAACTTATTTTTTTTAGGATAACAATAATTTGTTTAAGTTTTTTTTGATTTTGAGTGTGAAAATTGCCTTTTTTTGCCTGAGGCAGTATTACGATTTCGCCCAGAACGCCCATCGTTACGCCGTTTTTGCTTAAATTTCTTTTGAGGAAAACTGCGTTTTTTATTATTTGTAGCAAGCGTTATAATATTATTTTTTTCAGTAAGTTCGGCAATATTTAGCTGTTTTCCGTTAATAATAGTTTTTTTCAGCAGGGCAAAAGTCTCAGCCGGCATCTCATCTGGCAGGTCAATAGTTGAATAATTTGCAAAAATCAAAATAGCGCCGATGTAATCGCTATCCATATCCGCCTCGCTGGCGATTGCACCCAAAATATTACTCGGTTTGACTTGCTGATTTTTGCCGATTTCCAGCCGGTAACGGCGCATTGGAATTTGTGGAAAAGCCTTTAGAGGCGTGGCTTGTAGAGGAATTGTGGTTTTTTCTCCGCTGGCTTCTGAGTTAAATTTAGGTTCTTTTTCTGACAACAGCAACGGCTCATTTCCTTGAGCAATTAGCGCTAAGGCGGCGGCGATTTTAGCCGGAATTACCTCTGGATTTTGCTGCTGAAATTCATCTAATATTTTCTCAAAAACACTCAAATTTTGATTATTTAGCGTTTCAGTAATTTTTTGCTTAAAAGTCTCAATGCGTTTTTGGTTGATAATTTTTGCACTCGGCAGCTCAATCGGCTCAATTTTTTGCCGAGTTACACGCTCAATAGTATTCAGCATTCGCCGCTCACGATGGGATATAAACAAAATCGCCTCGCCCGAACGCCCAGCCCGACCGGTGCGCCCGATGCGATGGACATAAGACTCGGCATCTTGCACAATATCATAATTCAGCACATGCGAAATCCGCTCCACATCAAGCCCACGAGCCGCTACATCAGTGGCAATCAGAATATCAATACTACCTTTTTTGAGGCCTTTAATAATCCGCTCACGCTGATTTTGGGCAATATCGCCGTTAATCGCCGCCGCCGCAAACCCGCGTGCTGACAGCTTTTCCTCTAACTCAACAGTCATAGTTTTGGTGCGCACAAAAATAATCATCGCATCAAATACCGTTACCTCCAGAATCCGCGTCAGCGCCTCTAATTTTTGCGCCATATTGCTAACCAGCATATATTTTTGGGTGATATTTGTGGCAGTTTCAGTCTTAGTTTTAATCTTGACAATCTGCGGATTATTGAGAAATTTCTCCGCCACTTTTTTAATCACATTCGGCATAGTGGCTGAAAAAAGTGCAATCTGGCGGCTCTGTGGAATCCGCTGCATCACCCATTTTATGTCGTCAATAAAGCCCATTTTTAACATCTCATCAGCCTCATCTAACACAAATGATTTGAGTTTATCAAGCTTTAAAGTGCCTTTTTTGATATGGTCCATCACCCGCCCGGGCGTGCCGACAACGCAATGAACGCCGCGTTTTAAAGGCCGAAGTTGAATGTCATACGCCTGCCCGCCGTAAATCGGCAACACATGAAAGCCTTTCATATAGCGGGCATAAGTCTGCACCGCCTCGCTCACCTGAATTGCCAACTCACGAGTCGGCGCTAAAATTAGCAGCTGCGGAGCGTTCAGATTTAGGTCAATTTTGTCCAACAGCGGCAGCGCAAAAGCAGCAGTTTTGCCCGTTCCGGTTTGCGCCTGACCGATAATATCCTCGCCATTTAGCAGATATTTTATGCACTCTTTTTGAATCGGCGATGGGGTCTCATAGCCGATTTCATCCAAAACTTTTAGGATTGAATCCGACAGCCCTAAATCACTAAATTTCGCTTGCGGCTGGGCTTGTGGCTCAGTTTTTGGATTAGTTTTTGGAGTAGTTTTGGACTTATTTTCAGACTTAATTTCAGACTTAGGCTTGGATTTTTTTGCATCTTTTGACATAATTTTTGCAACAGGAAAATCAAAGTCGGCAATTATACTCTATATTAGTTTTTTATGATATTGAGAATTTTTAGCCGATAAAACTCGTCAGCCTGAATTTATTTCAGAATTACAGTTTTCATTCAGAATGGCTTGTGGCGGTGTAAAATTCGCTGAAATGAACAAAAAGTCTAAAAATCGCCAAGCGAAAAATCAACAAAATCCAGATAAAATCCCTGAATTTGCTTTTAAATTTAGCAATTTATTCAGCAAAAATTACCAAATAATTACTACTATTTTGCTACTTTTTCCATTAGTAATTTATGGGCAAGTGTGGAATTTTGAATTTGTCTGGGACGATTTTCAGCGCGCTGGGACTGGGCATTTGCATAATCCATTTGTCAAAAATCCTTCGTTTTCAAATTTTTTCCAGCTGTTTTCTCAGCCGTATTTTGGAATGTATATTCCGATTACTTATCTGTTTTGGGGCGGTTTGAAGGCATTTGCGGAGTTTTTCTCATTGCCGGTGAGCGGAGTTTTACACTTTACAAATGTAATTATTCATATTGTAAATGGACTTTTGGTTTTCACAATTCTGAAAAATTTTATTAGTAATAAATGGGCGGTTTTGCTTGGAACTTTATTTTTTCTTTTGCATCCGATTCAGGTGGAAACTGTGGCTTTTATTAGTGAATTTAGGAATTTATTGGCGTTTTGTTTTTCACTTTCAGGCTTATATTTTTATCTTAAAAATCAGGCAAGGCTTGATTTTCTGCCATTATTTTTATTTATTTTGGCACTTCTCAGCAAGCCCTCGGCGGCGGTTTTGCCCTTGATTATTTTTGCAATTAAC
>JAAOIF010000199.1 GCA_015163925.1 Candidatus Thioglobus sp. | reverse complement strand
AATAATTCGCAAATATTATTCATAAGTTTTAGTTTTTTTGGCTTTTTAGCAATCTTTTTGCAAAATTATTCAGCTGTTTTTTGTTATTTGCCACAAATTTTTTGCCCAAATTATGCAAAAATTTCAAGTAATCACTATCGCAATTATCCAAAGAACTACTGTGTTTTTCGTCTATTTCAGGGTTGAGGCGCAGGTAATTTTGATTATCACAATAAACCGCCGCCAATTCCTGATGAGAACGCTCGGCCAAGGCTGTGGAAATCAGATTGCTGCCCGGATCGCGCCACTCAACCGCCCCCCAGTGCTGAATTTGCTCGCAGTCAAGCACAGTATTTTGCTTGCCAGTTCCCAAAGATAGCACCAAAGTATTTTCAGAAGAAAGCTTATTATTCAAACGCCGAAACTCCGCATACGCCGACAGGGCAGGGTTTACGGCAAAAATTCCGCCATCAACAAAACAACTTTTATTAGTATTTTTGATATTTTGGATTTGCGCCGGCGGAAAATAAGTTGGCGCAGAAGTGGTCGCCCGAATAATATCTTTGAGCAAATAATTATGATTTTCATCAGTCTTAGCCAGATGTTGGCGGAAAAAATAACTATTGCCAGAAGTCAAGTTATAAGCGGGAATCAGGCAAGGTTTGAGCAGCTGTTTGAGTTCAATAGCGCCGAAATATTGCTCACAAATAAGCTCAATTCCTTCGGCGTTATATTTGACATCTAACAGCCCCGAGGCGGATTTTATGCCCTGAATAAACGAGGATTTGAAAATGGTTTCAGAATCTTTTAAATACAATTTTATAATCTCTGCGGCAGTGTATTTTGGCCTGCCGTTTTTATCCGGCGAGAGCAAGCTGGCAACAATCATTGCCCCGGTTGAAGTGCCGGCAAATAAATCAAAATAATCCACTAATCTGACCTCTGGATTAGAGCTGAGTTTTTGTAATTTTGTCTCTAAATGGGCAAGGATTGTCGCCGCCACAATGCCTCTGACACCGCCGCCGTCAATCGACAAAATCCGCGTGTGGATGCGTGGTTTTCTACTTATAATTTTTGAAAACACCTGCCGCCCCCATCCCACTTCCAATACACATACTGACCATTCCATACTGCGTTTTAGTGCGTTTTAAATGATGCAATAAAGTCGCCGTGCGAATGCTACCGGTCGCCCCCAAAGGGTGTCCTAACGCGATTGCGCCGCCGAGTGGATTAACAATTTCTGGGTTCAAATCCAAGCTGTTAATCACTGCCAAACTCTGTGCCGCAAACGCCTCGTTCAGCTCAATATGGCCGATGTCATCTTGCCTCAGCCCACAAGTTGCCAGCACTTTTGGAATCGCCAAAACCGGTCCGATGCCCATAATTTTCGGCTCCACACCACTCACGCTAAAACCGACAAAACGCGCCATCGGAGTCAAATCAAATTGCTTCAAAGCCTTTTCACTGCACAGCATCAGCGCCGCTGCCCCATCGCTCATTTGCGAGCTATTGCCTGCTGTAACTGAGCCTCCGAGCGCAAACGCCGGTGTTAATTTCGCTAATTGCTCAATAGAAGTATCAAAACGCACCCCTTCATCTTGGCTGATTTTTGCCGTTTTTTGCACCACCAATTTATGCTCCAAATCATAACTTTTGCCATTTAGAGTGTAAGCCCTAATTTCATCCTTGAAAAGCCCTTGCTGAATGGCTTTAGCGGCTTTTTGATGAGACTCCAAAGCAAAAATATCTTGCTGTTCTCGCCCGATTTTATACTTTTGCACCACTTGCTCGGCGGTAGCCCCCATTCCATAAGCAATTATAAAGCCACCTCGCCATTTTCGTCCTGAACCGCATACAGCGGCTTGGTCGGCAGGGTAATTTCCATACATAAATTAGATTGCCGGACCGGCGCAACCTTCGCATCAAATGCCCCGTGAGT
>JAAOIF010000198.1 GCA_015163925.1 Candidatus Thioglobus sp. | reverse complement strand
TAGTAATAGCTCTAATTTGTCTTTTTCAGTGGCTAATTCTGCTTGCTCGGCTTGGATTTTTACCTCTTCTAATTTAGCCAAATGGCGAAGTTTTAGCTCCAAAATCGCCTCAGCCTGAATGTCACTAAGCTTGAAATGCGCCATCAGAATAGGCTTAGGTTTATCCTCAGAACGAATAATTTGAATGACTTTATCAATACTCAAAAAGGCAATTAGCAGCCCCTCCAAAATATGCAAACGAGCCAGAATTTTATCCAGCCGGTGGCTCAAGCGATTAGTTACAACCTGAGTCCGATAACTCAGCCATTCCTTTAGCAGCGGTATCAGCGGCTTGACTTGCGGCTTGCCATCAAGCCCAATTACATTCATATTTACCCGATAATTTCGCTCCAAATCGGTGGTAGCAAATAGGTGGCTCATCAGCCCATCGGCATCAACCCTGTTAGAACGCGGCACAATCACAATTCTGGTCGGATTTTGGTGGTCGGATTCATCGCGAATATCCTCCACTAACGGCAACTTTTTAGCCCGCATCTGGGCGGCAATCTGAGTAATAACTTTCAAGCCAGAAGTCTGATACGGCAAGGCATTAATAACAATTTCAGCATGGTCTTTTTGGTAAGTTGCACGCATTTTCACCGAGCCATTTCCAGTCTCATAAATCTGGCGCAAATCCTCAGCGGAGGAAACAATATTGGCAAAAGTCGGATAATCTGGCGCTGGCAGAAGTTGCATAATTTCCGTCAAATCGGTTGAGGGCTTGTCCAACAGGGCAATGCAAGCGGAAACCACTTCAGCCAAATTATGCGGCGGCACATCAGTTGCCATTCCGACTGCAATTCCGGAAGTGCCATTCAGCAACAAATTCGGCACTTGCGCCGGCAGATTTTTGGGCTCTTGCAATGAACCATCAAAATTATCCGCCCAATCAGCCGTGCCTTGATTGATTTCCGCCAGCAGCAAATCGGCATATTTGGAGAGTTTGCTTTCGGTATAACGCATAGCAGCAAAGGATTTCGGGTCATCGGCTGCCCCCCAGTTGCCCTGCCCGTCAATAAAAGGATAGCGATAGGAAAACGGCTGCGCCATCAGCACCATCGCCTCGTAGCAAGCGCTGTCGCCGTGCGGGTGAAATTTGCCCAAAACATCACCAACAGTGCGGGCGGATTTTTTGAATTTAGCGCTGGATTTCAAGCCCAATTCACTCATCGCATAAATAATTCGCCGCTGCACCGGTTTCAACCCATCGCCCACAAACGGCAAAGCCCGGTCCAAAATCACATACATAGAATAATCCAGATAGGCGCGTTCTGAAAATTCCGCCACACTTTGTCGTTCAAGACCGTTTTGATTCATCTCAGATATTTGCAAATAAAAATAAAAATGTATTTTAATTCAAGTTTGTAGCCAAGAAATATTTAATTCACTTTTGCACTCAAACGCAACAGAGAATTTTTTTCATCAATCACAAAATCAAAATTTGAGAGCCAGTCCAAACCCAATAAACCATCAATTCCAGCGGGCAATTTTGCTTTATTTGTGACCACCACAATGAATGATTTTTTAATAATTTCGCCGATTGTAAAATCACTAATTTCAGCCTGAAAAGCCTCCGCCAAACCATTCGCTGTGCTGATGGTAATTTTGCCCAAATGCTTATAATTATTACCAATTAAATTCTCATTTACCACAGTCGTAGTCGCCCCAGTATCAAGGATAAAACGCGCTGCCACGCCATTTACCAGCACTTTAATATGCCAAGCTCGGGGCAGTTTAATCAGCGGAATTGCCACCTCACCTTGCTGGAAAATCAGCGCATAATTCAGCTGTGCTTGCAACTTATCAAACTGCGGTTTCCAATTAATATTATTGGCTAAAAAACTCAAACGATATTGCACTTGTTGGGAGCGTCTGAAAAATCTACTTAAAAAGCTGGATA
>JAAOIF010000197.1 GCA_015163925.1 Candidatus Thioglobus sp. | reverse complement strand
GCCAGCACTCCGGGCCTGACTTGGACTGTTGAAAATAAAAGAGACGGCGGCGATGCTAATTTCCATATTGATAATATTTTCAATGCCCTCGCCCCCGGCGTTGTAACCATCCGCGCCACAGCTCATAACGGCGTTTTTAACGAGAAAGATATTACCATAGATCCAGTTTTAGTTACTGGAATTAGCATTAACAGCAGCGTTGCTGACACAATTGGAATTGACCAAACTATAAATTTAACTCACACAGTTGCCCCAGCCCACGCCAGCGATGGGACTGCTGTTTGGTCGATTGTCAGCGGCGGCAGTTTTGCCAGTATTTCCGGCAATCAGCTGACTGGAAATGGCTTAGGAACTGTCAGAATCCGCGTCAGCGCCAATGGAGACGGCACTAATAATATTACCGCAGAAAAAGACATTGAAATAGTCAATCTTACTCCCCCAGCCGAACTCACAGCCGTTGCCAGCGGAGTTGCAAATCAGCTAACGCTTTTCTGGCCTATCGGAGCTGGAGCAACCGGCTATAATTTATATTATTCACAAGACAATTTATCCGCTTTTCAAGGCTCTGAAATAGCTGGAGTCACCGGCACCACTAAAGTTTCAATTCACAGCCCAGCTGGTGCAAATCCAGTTACTTTTCACAACATAACTTTAGACAGCGGAACCACTTATTATTTCCTCATAACTTCCACAAATGCCGCCGTTGAAACCATCGCTAATGCCGCCCAAGCCGTTGCCACGCCGCATAGTTTTGTATTTGGAACTGCCTCCGCTCAAGACAATAGAGTTTGGATGGATAGAAACCTTGGCGCCCAGCGAGTTGCCCAAAGCTTTAGCGACGCTCAGAGTTTTGGCGATTGGTATCAGTGGGGTCGTCCAGCAGACGGACATCAGCTGAGAAACAGTGCCTACAATGCCGGTCTGGGAACTCAGGGCAATATTAGCCCCGGAAGTGCTAATTTCGCTAGAACATTTGGCGGCACTAAGAATGATTGGTTAAGCGGTGATAACAATGGCGCCAGACGCCAAGCATTTTGGAGTCGGATTGATGGCTCCAGCGTTTGCCCAACTGGTTTTAGATTGCCAACCAAAGCTGAGTTAGAGGCTGAAAGCAGCACTTACACAAATCCACGCTATACTGCGGCTTTTAATTCAAGTCTTAAATTCCCAAGAAATGGAAATCGCCACACCAATGGCAACCCTCAATTCAATGATAGAAGTTTTTACTGGACTTCCACCCCTACCGGAGATGAGGCTGAGAGACAGACTTTTCGTTCAGAACTGTCTAACACTTTTGGTCATGTTAGCGGAAATGTAAGAGCCTCTGGCTTGGGAGTCCGCTGCATCAGAGACGCCTCCGCCGGCAACATTCCTATTACTTTTGACATCAGCAGCCCGGCAACTCTCATAAATGGTGAAAATTTAACTCTCACCGCCGGCAACATTTCGCCAGCAAATTCCAGCCTGCCAATTTCGTGGGCAATCTCTAACTTAGGCGGCACAGGTGCCACTCTCAGCGGCAACATCCTAACTTCCGGCGGCTCTATAAACAATGTAGGAACTGTAACCATCACTGCCACTGCTGGCAATTTTGTCCGCACTCAAGAGATTGGCATTCAAGCCCCAGCCGCTACCAGTATTGTAATCATTGCGCTGTGGTTGCCGTGCCGAGCGTTGCCACAGTGCGGGTGATGCCGTTCTGATGCAGCGCCACCACATCCATATAGCCCTCAACCACCAAAATATAATCCATTGAACGCGAATATTTTCGTGCCTGATACAAGCCGTATAATTCTTTGGATTTGGAGAAAATCGCACTCTCACTTGAATTCAGATATTTGGCTCTGGCTTTATCGCTAAAAGCCCTGCCACCAAAGGCAATAACGCCGCCTTTGCTATTGTGAATTGGAAATATTAGCCGGTCGCGGAAAAAATCATAACTGT
>JAAOIF010000196.1 GCA_015163925.1 Candidatus Thioglobus sp. | reverse complement strand
GCATCAGCGAACTCAAAGCAAATCCCATCAAAACCTTAGAAAGCGGCAACGGTGAGGCGGTTGCAATTCTCAATCACAACAAGCCGGCGTTTTACTGTGTGCCGGTTGAGGCTTATGAAAAAATGCAGCGTAAAAACAGTCCGGTTTTCCCTAATTGGACCAGAAAAACCCTTGCCGCAGAAATCAAAAAACGCTCAGAAGAATGCCGTGATGGCACTAATACCACGCCTTTGCACGAAGGCATGGAAGAGCTACGCCAAAAGTTGTTTGATAAGTTGTGATAATAGAAAAATTAGCTCGATTCGCCGATGAATTGAGTAATATTTTGGATTTTATTGCACTTGACAATCCTCGTCTGGCGTTGCAATTTCAGCAAGATTTACTATTACAAATTGATAAAATTCCACAAAATCCACTAAGTTTTAGGCAAAGTAATTTGTTTGATGATAAAAATATTCGCGAGCTGATTTTCAAGGGCTATATTATTATTTTTAAAATTCAAGCCAATAATATTGTGGTTTTGGGCATTTTTTCTACAAATATTTGGGAGCATTAAATGCCAGAATACAGACCAAAATCCATTGAAAAACAGGCTCAGGATTATTGGCAAAAGCACAAATCTTTTGAGGTAACAAAAGACAGCAAAAAGCCAAAATTTTACTGCTTGTCAATGTTTCCATACCCCTCTGGGCGGCTTCATATGGGGCATGTGCGCAATTATTCCATCGGAGACGCCATCGCTCGTTTTCAGAAAATGCAGGGCAAAAATGTTTTGCAACCCATCGGCTGGGACGCTTTTGGGCTGCCGGCTGAGAATGCCGCAATAGCAAATAAAGTGCCGCCGGCTCAGTGGACTTATCAAAATATTGAGCATATGAAAATCCAACTTCGCCAGCTCGGTTTTGCTTACGATTGGCCGCGCGAAATTGCTACTTGCCACCCGGATTATTACCGCTGGGAGCAGTGGCTGTTTCTGAAATTATTCGCAAAAGGCTTGGCTTATAAAAAAAATGCTACGGTGAATTGGGACCCGATTGACCAAACTGTGCTGGCGAATGAGCAGGTGATTGATGGGCGTGGATGGCGTTCTGATGCGATTATTGAGCAAAAAGAAATTGCTCAATGGTTTCTGCGAATTACCGATTACGCCGATGAATTGCTGGAATCTTTGGACGCTTTGGACGGCTGGCCGGAGGCGGTAAAAACCATGCAAAAAAATTGGATTGGCAAATCAGTTGGCTTGGAAATTGACTTTATTTTAGATGCAAAAGAGGTGTTGAGAATTTATACTACTCGCCCGGATACCCTTATGGGGGCTACTTATTTGGCGATTGCCGCCCAGCATCCATTAGCACTTGAGGTCGGCAAAAATAATCCGCAAGTGCAAGATTTTATTGATAAATGCAAGTCTCAGCAGACCACCGATTTGGCGTTGGAGACGATGGAAAAGCTTGGAATTAATTCTGGTCTCAGCGCCAAACACCCGATTACTGGCGAGCCGGTGCCGATTTGGATTGCCAATTTTGTGCTGATGGGCTATGGCACTGGGGCGGTGATGAGTGTGCCGGCGCACGACCAGCGCGATTATGAATTTGCCAAAAAATACAATATTAATATTCGCCAAGTGATTAATTCTGAGGAAAATATTGCCGAAAAAGCCATTACTACTAAGGGGATTTTGTGCAATTCTGGCGAGTTTGATGGGCTGAATTTTGACCAAGCATTTGCTGCTATTTCCAAGCAATTAGCGGCTGAAAAATTAGGTAATAAAAAAACCAATTATCGCCTGCGGGACTGGGGAATTTCGCGCCAGCGCTACTGGGGCTGCCCGATTCCAATTATAAATTGCAAAACTTGTGGCTCAGTTGCCGTGCCGCCAGAGGATTTGCCGGTGATTTTGCCTGAAGCAGTAACGCTTGATGGGGTCGCCTCGGCGCTGAAAAAAATGCCAGAATT
>JAAOIF010000195.1 GCA_015163925.1 Candidatus Thioglobus sp. | reverse complement strand
TGGTTTCATCTCATCAGCCACCCGAATTGCCGTCTCCACAGGCACCATATGGCAGTCTTGGCACTGAATATTATTTTGCGCATAGGCCGAATATTTCCATTCATCATAAGTCCGTTCCAGCGGAAATTGGTTGATGGGGTTGAAAATATTATGGCAATTTGCACAAAACTCCGACTTAGTATGCTGTTCGGAATAGGCGGTTTCGTGATAGGGCGATTTGGCGTTTTTTAGCGGCCCGCGTTTGACGATTCCGGGCGAGGAAATATACGAGCCGTTGCCATGTTCTATGACGCTGGAATTTTGAAAACTGCTGCCGGAAATGGTGTGGCAGACATCACAAGAAACTCCGTCATTTGCGACTCCAGTAGTGGTGAAGCCGCCATGTTTGCCCAGAGTTTTGTCAAATTTCACCGCCCCAGCGAGCATTCCCGGCGGGGTGTGACAGCCGGCGCATAATTTAGAAACATCAGCGCCCAAGGCTTTTTCTGCCAACGCCCATTCGGCTTGAAAAATCGGGTCTTTGAAGGAATTAGAATGCATAGAACCTTTCCAGCCCTGATATTGTGTGGTGTGGCAGCTGCCGCAAATTTCCGGCGATTCCCAATCATTTACCGAGAGTTTTTTATGCGCTATGGATTTTGCCACTCTGGCTAAAGAGGGCGCATTTGGGGCTTTTGCTGATGGCATCATTCCCTGCGGCAGCGGATTTTTAGCACTTGAATCTTTGCCTTTTTCGCTCAAGCAAAAGCTTTCAGAGCTAATTGCAAATATGAAAATACTAATAATTAGCTTGGAATTTGGCATTATTTTTTGCTTGGCAAGTTGGAAAAATAAGCGCCTAAATTTTCAATATCGGCATCAGTCAGCGCCGCCGTCATCGCTTTCATAGTCGGGTCATTCCGCACCCCGTCTCGGTATGCGGCGATGGCTTTGGTCAAATACAAATATTTTTGTCCGGCCAAATTCGGAAAATTTGGTGCAATCGCAATTCCATTTGCCCCGTGACAGCCAGCACAGGCGGCAGATTTTGCCTTGCCCTTAGCAATATCGCCGTCAGCAATCGCCGCCGCAGACAGCATCAGGGCGATAGTAATTGGCAAAAATATTGAATAATTCATAATTTTCCTCAAAAATTATTAAGAGTATTGTAACCTGTTTTTTTATTTTTTGGCGTTAATCCGGTTGAAATATCGCCCCCTCAGCAGCAAGCGTGGGCGGCTTTTATCATCGGTAAAACTGCTGCGTTTGTGCAAAATATTATTACAAAGAATGCCTTGTCCGGCGGGCATTAAGTGGGAAAAATGATAGTCGGTTTTGGAGTTTAAAAGCTCGTCCAAATGTGCCACCGCTTGGATAATTTCGGCAGAATTTAACAGCTCAATATTTTTTTTTCGCTGGGTGTAACGCATGGATAATTGATTAGTTTTTTCATCAATAAAAAAAATCGCACCAGTTGAAGCCTCCCGCCGAACCTCACTATTTACCTTGTGCTCAGGGATTTTCAGCGCCTCTGGATGGGTGAGTGCTTTGGTAATATCTGGGTTTTTTTCGTGCAATAATAAATACACCATTTGCGCGTCAATCCACTGATTTTCGCCGCCAGTTTTCGCCGGATTTACGCAAAATAACGAAAACGCCCGAATCCGATTTTGCGCCGAATTGTAATAGCCGTCCGTGTGCCAGCCGAGATTTTTATTAGTATAAGGAATAAATTTCGCCTGATTTCCGCTCCCCGCCTGAGTTATATGCGCCAGTCCCTGACTTTTGGCGTAAAGGTGTTTGTCAAAATCCAGCAGCCCTAATTGAGTATTAATACTGACCACAGCCCGCTCATACTCTGCAATCTCGCCCATCGGCTGGATTTGAAATAAGGCAAAATTAGCGTTTTTACACAAGGCAAAAATCTGATTTTTCTCAGCCGAACTCAGCAGTAACGGATTTTGAATTTCAACAATGCAATCGCTTAATTTCCCCGCCGC
>JAAOIF010000194.1 GCA_015163925.1 Candidatus Thioglobus sp. | reverse complement strand
AATTAACGGCTTTTTCATCAGTAATATTTGAGGGTATAAATATCAATTTCTGCAATGGCAAAATCCGGCTCAATATTTAAAATAATTGCCACTTCAGACTGCAAGGAAAGCAAGTCCTGCTGGGCTAAAAACAACTGCTGCTCGGCGCTCTGGTAGGCATCTTGCTGAGACAAAACATCAACTTTATCAACCACTGAGGCGTTGAATTTCTGCCGCACCAAATCAAGCTCCTGCCCCGCCAAAGTCAGGCGCTGGGCGTTAATCCGCTGGCGTTCTTGGGCATAAGCCAGATTCACCAAGCGTTGCAGATTTTGCAAAATAAAATCCTCTTCTGCCTCAGCCCGCTGTAAGCGATTTTTATCAATAGAAATCTGGGCAATATCGCCGTCCAGCCGGTCATTTACGCCATTACTATTACGCAGAAGCGGATGCGAATAATCCACAGAAAACTGATTTCGGCGCTCAGAATTTTGATTTTTCTTGCTCAAAGTCTTGGCAAAAATCAGTTCAGAACCCAAGCTAACTATTTTTTTGCGCGCTGAAAATTTAATAGTATTAGTGCGAGTGGAATTGTCGTTTTGCAGGTCAGAATTTGCTGCCAAAATCCAATCCTCATTAGCGCTACTTGCCTGTTTTTCAATCTGCCGAATTTGCCCGATAAGCGCTTGCTGCTTGAAAAACGGATGGGTGCTTTTGAGGCGTTGAACAAACTCATATTGAGTCAGCGCAGAAATATTTGCACTAAAAAATAAAACAGTAATTAAGAGAAATTTCATACCATTGCCTGCTTGATTTTAGTGATAACGGCTTGGAGTCTTTTGCCGGTTGTGTCAATTACAACATCGGCTACTTCCCGATAAAATCCCTCTCTGGCGGCGGCTAAATCACGCAAAGTTTGCTCTGGGTCGTCTGATTTTTCCAGCAAGGGGCGGCTTTTTGAGGCCTTGGTTCGCTTGACTAATTGCCGAATACTGGAAAATAAATAAACCACAAAACTGTCTTGTTTTAGCAATTCCCGATTCTCCGGACTGATAACCACGCCGCCGCCAGTAGCAATAATTATATTTGGAATTTTGCATAAATCTTTTAGCATTTGAGTTTCTCTGATGCGAAAACCTGCCTCGCCCTCAACATCAAAAATATAGTCAATTGCCACGCCGGTGCGCTCAACAATTTCATGGTCGGAATCAAAAAAATCACGATTTAATGCTAACGCCAACTGCCGCCCGACTGAGGTCTTGCCAGCGCCCATCGGCCCTACCAAAATTATATTAGTTGATTTTTTTCTCACGGAATTAAAGGCTCAAAACAGCTCAAAACTGTTTAAGAAAGTTTGTAATTTGAGCCACAATAAGGGCAATTCGCCTCGCCATCTGAGTTAAATTTTAGGAATATTTTAGGGTGCATATTCCATCTTTGCGCCTCTTGCGGAGGGCAATGCGCCGGCAAATCTTGCTCTTCCACCACATTAAAACTCACATGTTTTTGCTGAAAATCATCAATATTCATTTGCAAACCCCTTTATTTATCCAATTTTTGTATTTAGCGTTTTTGCCTTGCACACAATCAAAATATAATTCTTGTAATTTTTGGGTGATTTCACCAAGTGAACCAGAGCCGATTATACGCCCGTCCAGCTCACGAATCGGCGTTACTTCAGCGGCTGTGCCAGTAAAAAATGCCTCATCGGCAGAATAAACTTCGTCTCGGCTGAGGCGTTTTTCAAGCACTTTATAGCCTAAATCAGCGGCTAAAGTGATAATTGTATCACGGGTGATTCCGGCTAAAACTGCGGTTAAATCAGGGGTGTAGATAATTCCAGCGCTAACGATGAAAATATTCTCGCCCGAGCCTTCTGCTACAAATCCATCCGCATCCAGCATCAACGCCTCATCGTAACCGCCGTCCAGAGCCTCTTGCAAAGCCATCATAGAATTTATATAATTGCCATTTGCCTTCGCCTTAGTCATTTTGATATTT
>JAAOIF010000193.1 GCA_015163925.1 Candidatus Thioglobus sp. | reverse complement strand
ATTACGGTGAATGCTTGCTGCTTGGTCGCCCCGTCAGCGGCTGTGGCAATGACATTTACCGTGCCGGGGTTCAGACCGCTGAGGACATTTCCATTGAGGCTGGCGACATTATTATTATTTCTCAGCGACCAGACAATATCACTGGCGGAGTTGCCTAAGCCGCTTGGGGCAACGGTTGCAGCCAAAATTAGGGTTGAGCCGCGGATTACTGAGACGGCGCTGGTGATAGTAATCACCACTGGAATTACGACTACGGCGGCACTGCTGGGCGGTCTTTCCAGCCTGCCAGCAGCATCGGTGTAGGAAACTCGCAGAGTAATTTCATCGCCCACGCTGACATTCGCAGTAGTCAGGGCAAGGCTTGCATCGGTTGCACCGTTGATGTTTCTGCCATTTTTCTGCCATTGATAAATGAAAACTCCGAGTCCGTCCGCGTCAGTAATGGTGCTGTTAGCGCTGAGAGTTTGCCCGATTACTGCCGTGCCGCTGATGCTCAGATTGCCGCTGGGACGGTCATTTTCTGGGATTACGGCAATGGAAATTGTTGCCGGCGCGGAGGATAAATTGCCGTCATTTGCAGTGAAAGTGAAGGCATCTGCGCCAGAAAAATTAGCATTCGGAGTGTAAGTCAAAGAGCCGCCAGAGCCAGTGATAGAGCCGTTTGTAGGCTGAGTGGCAATGGAAAAAGTCAGCAAATTATCATCATTATCCACATCTGTGGCAGCCAGAATAATCCGCACGCTGCCTTCCTCAGCCACAGTAATTGCTTGGGCTTGGGCTGCCGGAGGGTCATTTACCGGCGTTACTGTTAAGACAAATTGAGTGACATTTAGCCCATTTTTATTATCGGTTACGGCGGCGAAAATTGTGGTGCTGCCGTGGGCGTTGGGCTTGAGGCTGATGTGCAAACCGGCATTGGAAGTAACGGCAGATTCCTCGCTGCCATTGCTAATTCCGGGCGAGTTTTCCACTCTGACGGTGGCGATTTCGGGGTTTTCGCTGCTGGCGCTAAATGACAAATCGGCGCTGTCGGAGACTACATTCATTGGAATTATCAGCGGAAATTGGGAATTGGAATCCTCGGCAACCGTTCTGGGGCTGATGGGGCTGATGATTGGGGCTGAATTGAAATCTGTCAAATCAGTACTGGGCGAATTTCCTGATAAATTGGCAAGAATTTCAGCGATTTTGGCGAGGTCTAAAACCTCAATTCCGGCATTCAAACTTGCTAATCCGCGGGCGCCGGCGATACTATTGGCAAAATCTTCAGTGCCTGAGGCGGCGGTTTGTAAATCAATCAAAATGCTTGGATTATTTGCGATAACGGCTGAGGCGCGCAATAATATTCTGTCATTTTCGGTGATGCCATAGATGACATCTAACTGGCTCAAATCTATGTTTCTATCGGCATTTTGCAATCCAAAAGAAGTTACAATTAGCTCTGTGGCGCTGTTTTTGGAAGTAACTAAATTATTGGATTTTCTGGTTAAAGCCTTAATCCGGCGGGCTTCAAGGTCGGTAAAAATATTAATATTAAAGGAATTAGTGCCGCTGGCGACATCTACAATTACTGTTAAAGTGGCGGTGGAAGTGGAAGTGTTGCCGGTGTTTTCATTCAAATAAAAGCCGGAAATTTCCAATTCGGTGCTGCTGCCGATGAGAAGATTTGCAAATTCAAAAACGCCGAGAATGCCTGTTGTGGCGGTGGTTTCAAGGGTTTTGCCTCTGATTCCATTTGTTAAAACATAAGCGCTAACTGTTGAGCCGGCGACAAATGGACCCTTGCTTGACATGCCGCCGCCGCCTTCTACGCCTCCGCCTCCGCCGCCTCCGCCGCCGCCTCCACCGCCTCCGCCTCCAACTCTGCTGCTGCCGTCACCGCAGCCTGACAAATTTAGGGCAAGAATTATCAGGGCAAATAATTTGCTCAAAGCGATAATTTTTTTAGCTCCAAAAAACATACATATAGTCAAGTTAAATATAATTCATCTACTATACC
>JAAOIF010000192.1 GCA_015163925.1 Candidatus Thioglobus sp. | reverse complement strand
GCGTTGCGGCTGGCGCGTTTTAACACTCAAATTGGGGTTGAGGATAAGCGTCATTTTCAAGGCCTGCCCTCGCCTGCTGCGGCTGCACTGATTGCTGGCTGGGTCTGGACTCAGCAGAATACGGTAATGTTTGGTGCTGAAAAACCGTTTGTAGGACTAGTTTTAAGCTGATGCCCATCTGTCAGACGACCCCATTGGTAATAACCACCATACGCATCAGAGTCATTTCTACTGTTAGCAACGCGGCTGGCACCAAGATTTCTATCCATCCAAACTCGGTTTGTAGTGCTGGAGACAGTAGCAAAAACTTGGGAATTGGCTGTGGCAATGGCTTGGGTGGCATTGGTTAGAGACTCGCCTGCGGCATTTATAGCAGTTACCAAGAAGTAGTTTTTGTCTGCGCCGGTTAAAGTTATATTAATTCCGACTTCAGTAGTTTCAGTAATAGTTGCTGTTGGTGGAGTGCCGCCCTCATTGGCGGATAAATCATCAGCAGATTGATAGAGTTTATAGCCGGTGGCACCACTCACTGCCGACCAGAAAACAGTTACCTGATTCGCCGTGCCATTCGCCACAGCTTGGAGTGTGGCAGGGGCAACGGGCGGGATTTGGATAACTGGCACAGCGGTAATGCTGGCGTCTCTGATACAGCGGACTGAATTGCCATAGGCGCGTTCTAAAACTCTTAGTGTTGCCGCACTGCCACCGATTTGTATCCAATTATTGCCACTATTATTAGCTGCCCAAAAATGACCATCAGTGCCAACACTACTAAGACCGCCACTATTTAGACGAGTGCCACCAGCTGACCATTTAAGGTTTGAAGCAAAAGCACCAGCTGAATTATTGCTTGCCCAAGATGTTCTCTCAGCCTCTAATTCAGTGTTTATTGGCACTCTAAAGCCAGTTGGGCAAACCCCAGAGCCATCAATCCGGCTCCAAATTGCGGAGCGAGCCGAGCCGTCAGTATCAACTCCGGAGGCAGTCCAATCAAATGGGGAAGTGGTGGAACGAATAAACTCGGCGTGATTTGGGGTAATATTTGCCGCTAAAGTGTTTCTTGTTCCACTGCTTTCCAGCTGATGCTCATCTGCCGGACGACCCCATTGATAATAATCGCCGAAAGCCATCGTATCAGTAGTGCTGGTGGCAACTCGCTCGGCGCCGAGGTTTCTATCCATCCAAACTGTGGAAGTTGGAGTGTTAGCAGTGCCGCCGCTAACAGTCCCAAACTCTTGGGAATTAGCTGTGGCAACGGCTTGGGTGGCATTGGTTGCGGATTCAACCCCATTTACCGTAGCAGTTACCAAAAAGTAGTTTTTGTCTGCGTTAGTTAAGCTGAGATTAACCCCGACTTCAGCAGTTTCAATAGTAGTTGGGCTGGCGACTGATAAATTCCCAGCATCGCCGCCGGCTAAATTAGCTAAATCGGTAGTAGATTGATAGAGTTTATAGCCGCTGGCGCCAGCCACTGCTGACCAAAAAACGGTTACTCTATTCGGCTGACCATTCGCCACAGCTTGCAAATTAGCGGGGGATTCTGGGGTAATATTAAAACTTTGGCTGGCAGTAATACTACTATCAGCAGCAGAAGTGGCAACCACAGTAACCTCGCCCACAGCAACACCGGTGAGGATATTGCCAGTCAGAGTTGCACTGCCGCTGCCGGCGGAAATTGTCCATTCAATATCTCTTTGGTTAGTGTCAGTTGGGGTAAAGTCAGCGGTTAGAGTGAGACTTCCACCAACTGCTACCGAATTGGCGCTGATGCTGAGGCTACTAATGGAGACTAAAATACTGGCGTCTCTGATGCAACGCACTGCTATACCGAAGTTACGAGAAAGGGTATTTATAATTATGTCATTAGAGGTAGTGAGTCTAAACTGTCTGGCACTACGATTAGTGGTAGGATCATTGGTCCAGTAGTGGCCATTCCAAAATTGCTTGAAAAGGCCAAGCAGCTGGGAATGCAAGCCCTTGCCCTGAGTGATAATGGTAATTTATTTGCGGCGGTGAAATTCTACGAAG
>JAAOIF010000191.1 GCA_015163925.1 Candidatus Thioglobus sp. | reverse complement strand
TTTTTGCCGGTTAGGTTTAAAAATAATGTTTCCAAGCGATTTTTGCTGCTTGATATTTAATTGCTGAAATTGTTTTTTAAAATTCTTGGCATTTTTAAAATTTGGCTTGTCGTAAAAAATATGCAAATTAATCCCAGATTTCACAGAATAAGCAATTTTATTTTCAAAAATAATAATATTAACAAAATGTCCTAATTTTAATAATTCAGTCGCCAAAGAAATCACAACTTTCTGCCCGCCGCCGGCAAGAGTAGGAATTACAAAGCAAATATTTTTGGGCTGGATTTTTGCGATTTCATCAGATTTCATCACAAAATCAGGCTGCCCTCAAGCAAATACGACAAAATTCCTAATAGCAAAAAAATCAGGCTGACTGCCACTAAGGCGATGGCGATTATGCGGGTTAGCAGCAGGTTTTTGCCGAGGATGCGATTGCTGAAAAACCAGACTACATAGGCGATTACGCAAGCGGCGATTAGGATTCTGAGAAAAAACATAGCTTAATTTGGTTTGAAACTTTTCACTATTTTAGTCGCTAATGCTTGGCTTATGCCGGCGACTTTTATTAGTTCATTCACACTGGATTTTTGGATTTCTTGCAAGCCGCCGAAATGGTTTAAAAGTGCGCTGCGGCGAAGTTTTCCGACACCTTTAATATTTTCAAGTATGGAAGTTTGGCGCTTTTTAGCTCGCTTTTTACGATGATTTTTAATGGCAAAACGGTGGGATTCATCACGAATATTATTAATTAGCATCAGCGCCGGATTATTTGGCGGCAAATTAATCTTTTTAACCTTGTCATTTTCCAGCAGAATTAGCGTTTCTAAACCTGCTTGTCGCGCCTCACCTTTTGCTACTCCGATGAGCAAAATTCCCTCAATTCCCAGCGCATTCATTACCATAATCGCTTGATTTAACTGCCCTAAACCGCCATCAATAAAAATCACATCAGGCAAGGCAGCAGAGTTTTTTAGCAGCCGAGAATAACGCCGAAATAGCACTTGATTGATTGCCGCATAATCGTCTCCGGGGGTAATATTTTTGATGTTAAATTGGCGATATTTGCTGATTTTCGCCAAGCCTTTTTCAAACACCACACACGAGCCGACAGCCGCCTCGCCCATAGTATGACTGATGTCAAAGCATTCCATATAATTTGGCAGAGTCGGCAGATTGAGGATTTTTTGCAGTTGCAAAAGTTGCGTCTGTTTGCTGAATTTTGCCAGCAAATATTGCCTCAGATTTTCCTTAGCGGTCAGCGCGGCAACCCTTAAAAAATGGCGTTTATCCTTTTGCGGAGTGTCAATAATTTTGGTTGATAAGGCGGCAGCAATGATTTTTTTATCAGCTAATTTTTCATCCAATAATAATATTTTCGGAGTGTTTTTGCCTAAATAATACAAGGGCAAAAAAGCGCTTAAAACTGCCTTGATTTCCGCTCCCTTAGTGTGTTTTGGAACAATAAATTCTTGCCCGATTTGCTTGCCCGAGCGGATAAATAATACTTCAATTCCATGCACGCCGCCCTCTTCGGAGACGCTAATAACATCCAAATCGCTAACTGAATTTGAGGCGTGTTGCTCTTGAATACTCCGCAGGGCAATGAGTTGGTCGCGGTAGTGAGTTGCAAGTTCAAAGTCTAAATTTTTGCTTGCTTGCTGCATTTTTTTGGCAATTTGTTCCAGAGTTTGCTCGCCTTTGCCGCTTAAAAATAATCCCATCATTAATACATCTTGGGAGTAATTTTCATCACTAATTTTGCCGACACAGGGCGCTGTGCACAAGTCAATTTGGTATTCTAAGCAAGGCCTTGAACGCGCCTGATAAAAGGCATTTGTGCATTGCCGAACTTTAAAAATTTTCTTTAATAAAGCCAAAGAATTTCTGACTAAATAAGCCGATGGAAATGGTCCAAAAAATTGATAAGTCTTATTTTTATTACCTCGAAAAAATCCAGCTCTAGGGTGAAAATCATCAGAAATATAAATATATGGATAGCTTTTTGCATCTTTTAATATGCTGCTAATTTGAA
>JAAOIF010000190.1 GCA_015163925.1 Candidatus Thioglobus sp. | reverse complement strand
AAATATCCCCTTAGGACCTTGCAAAATCACCTTACTCTTAACTTTTAAAGCCTTTGAAAACAGCGCCTGAGCAAAATCATCAGCCGGATTATTACGAATATGAAACTCCAAATCCAGCATCTGACAAGGGCAAGAAGCCAGCGGATACCTTGCTCTGTTGCTATTAAAAGCCAATTCCACATCCTGCCCAGCCATAAATTGCAAGGCCTTAGAACGCGGCGCTCTAAGCCTCATAAGCGCCATATTATCGCTAATAAAACTAATTTCCCGCACCTTGGTTTCAATTTTTTGCAGCGGAATTGAGCGCACATCACCAATTAAATCTAACTCAATTTCAATATCAGTAGTCGGCGCATGACAGCACATTAAAAATTCAGCATTTGCCAACTCGGCTTTAGAAAGGCTGAAATCATAATGTTTGATTTGCTTAATATTACCAGTTAGCAGCCGAGCTTTGCAGCTGCCACAAGTGCCATTGTTGCATTCATAACGCAGCGCCAGCCCACTCCGCAAGCCGGATTCCAAAATAGAATCAACCTTTGAGCATTCGTAATTTTTGCCCTTTGATTTTAATTTAACATTAAAAAGTTGCTGCGACATAGAATTAGTTGAAAGTTGCAAATTGCCTTTATCTTACCGATTTTGCCCTAATTTTGCAACCGCTCCATTGCTGTCTCCCTGAACTTGATTCAGGGTCTCATCCAGCAAGCACGGTCTCAAAATCCTACTGTCACCCTGAACAAGATTTAAGGCTCTCATCTAACAAGCAGTCCGCTTTTTACAATATGAGATTCTGAATCAAGTTCAGAATGACAGTAGGGGGGAGTTCAGAATTACAAACCCCTTACTTTCACTCTGAACAAGATTTAAGGCTATCAGCCCTTGCTCTTGCCATTGCTCTAGCTCTTCATTAGCGATTAACCGTGTGGAGTGGGGTTTTATCCTGATATTATGTTAAATTCCGACAGTTGCTGTCCTCGGACAGTAATTGTAGGAATTTAACATAATATAAATTATGCGAAGTGTTTATTTGATTGAATTTTGGCTAATATTATCTCAAAATCTACCTAAAAAACCACTCCAAAACCCATTTCAAAATCTACCTAAAAAACCACTCCAAAACTTAAAAAACCATCCCAAAACCTATTTCAAATGCCGTTCAAGAATGCCACAAATCGCTAATTTTGATTGAATTTTGGCTAATATTATCTCAAAATCTACCTAAAAAAACCATCCCAAAACCTATTTCAAATGCTGACTGATAATGCCACAAATCGCGCTAATATGGTCTTTTCGGTCGTTTAGGGCTGGAATGTAACTAAATTTTTTGCCGCCAGCATCAATGAAATAACCTCTATTTTCCTCATCAATTTCCTCTAAAGTCTCCAAGCAATCAGCACTAAATCCCGGGCAAATCACTTGAATATGCGTGTCCCCGGCGTTTGCCAATGATTTCAGGCTGTCTTTTGTGTATGGATTTAGCCATTTTTCACGCCCAAATATTGATTGAAAACACAGCTGATAATCGTCAGTTTTGAGCTCCAGCGCCGCAGCCAGAAGCCTTGCGGTATCAACACAATGCTGATAATAGGGGTCGCCATTATCAACAAAACGCTGCGGAATGCCGTGAAATGAAATCAGTAATTTGTCCGGTTTTCCGTGCTGCAGCTGATGTTCAAGCACTGAATTAGCCAGAGATTGAATGTAATCGGCGTTTTGATGATAATCCTCAATAAAAATCAGTTCCGGCTCTGTATCCCAGCTCTCAAGCGCTTTTTTGATTTCCTCAAAGGTTGAAAGCGTGGTGGTTTTTGAGTATTGAGGGTAAAGCGGCAAAGCGATAATTTTCTCGCAGCCTTGCTCTTCAAAACGCCGCAAAGCCTTTGAAATAGATGGATTGCCGTAACGCATTGCCACTGGCGTCAGCTCGCCTTTCTTGCCTAAAAACTCAACACGAATTTTGTCTAAATCGACTAAATCTTGCGCCTCACTAATAGCTATTTTCGCCTTTTGAATAATTTTTTCAATCACGCTAAAATCA
>JAAOIF010000018.1 GCA_015163925.1 Candidatus Thioglobus sp. | reverse complement strand
GGTTTTTTGCGAATCAGCCTCAAAACGCAGCCCACCCATATCCTCAATCGCTTTTGCCATATCAAGCCAAGTCTGAATATTATGCGCCGGACTGACCGTGTAGGAAAGCGTGCCTTGCGCATGAGCGCCGAGGGCAATGGTTTGGTCGGTGGCGGTTTTGAGGTTGCGAATGTCGTTCATCGCATCAAAAATACGAAAAACACTTACTCCATTTTCCACGCACTGGTCTACAAATTTCCTCACCACATCATCGCTGTAATGCCGATAGCCAAGCAGATTTTGCCCCCTTAGCAACATTTGCTGCGGAGTATTTGGCATCACTTTTTTAATCTCGCGAATCCGCTCCCATGGGTCCTCGCCTAAATAACGAATGCAGGCATCAAAAGTCGCCCCGCCCCAAGATTCTATTGACCAATAGCCGATTTTATCGAGCTTATCGGCAATCGGCAGCATATCGTCAATCCGCAGTCGGGTGGCGAATAATGACTGATGGGCATCTCTAAAAACCAGCTCAGTTATGCCAACTTTTGGGCTGATTTTTTTGAGTTTTTTGGAGAAAATATTAAACATAATTCTATGCCTCTCGGTGTAATTTTATCGCTTGTTGAATTACAAATTTAGCCTCTTCATCAATTTCACCATCAGCCGAAGAGCCTTTCCCAGCGCTGATTACGCGAATGCTAACCGACATTAATTTGGTCACAAATACCAATAATGTTAAAAATAAAAACACAAATCCCATTCCAAATAAAGTCAGTTCAATGGCTTGTGCTAATAGTTGAGTTGTTTGCATATTTTTATGTTTGGTACCGATGGGCGGGGTCGAACCGCCACTTCCGAAGAAACTGGATTTTGAATCCAGCGTGTCTACCAATTCCACCACATCGGCTTAATTTTACTAATTTCATATTCATTTATGCTTTGTTTTAATGCTATATATTTTGTTCTAATGGGGCAAAAAAAAATGACATCATTTATGACGAAAAGTAATACGCCCCTTGCTCAAATCGTATGGAGTCATCTCCACAGTCACCCTGTCGCCGGGCAAAATACGGATATAATGCTTGCGAATTTTGCCGGAAATATGCGCCAAAACGCTATGGCCATTTTCCAATTCAACAGTAAAAGTTGTGTTCGGCAGTTTTTCCTTAACCACCCCTTCCAACTCAATATAATCGCTTTTTGACATTTTGATTTAGTTAATATAACTTAGTAAATTGGTTATTTTACCCGATTGTAGTTTGTTTGAGACAAAATACACTGGCTTGAATAACTTGGATTTATTGTTGTAAAATACCCAAAAAAATACTGAAATATTATGCAAATAAGTTTTGAATTTTTCCCCCCGAGAACTGACTCCGGCCGCCAAGCTTTACTCCAAGCGCGGCGGGATTTAAGTGCGGCTAATCCGGAATATTTTTCCATCACATTTGGCGCTGCTTGCACCAGCCAAAATGCTACTTTAGAAACAGTATTAGACATTCAAAAAAACGATAATATCCCAGCCGCACCGCACATATCTTGCATCGGTTCAATGGGCAAAATCAGCGAATTATTAGACAAATACAAAGCCGCCGGAATCAAGCGAATTGTGGCTTTGCGAGGCGATATTCCTTCTGGCGTACGCGATATTGGCGATTTCCATTATGCCAATGAATTGGTTGAATTTATCAAATCTAACCACGGCGAGGATTTTCATATTACTGTTGCAGCCTACCCGGAATCACACCCGGAATCTGCCGATTTTAAGACTGATTTAGAGCATTTTGCCAATAAGGTAAAAGCCGGTGCTGACGGGGCAATTACCCAATATTTTTATAATGCTGACGCTTATTTTCGCTTCAGAGATGAGGTGGAAAAAATGGGCGTTGAAATTCCAATCGTCCCCGGAATTATGCCGATTACAAATTACACCAAATTAGTGCGATTTTCTAAATTATGCGGAGCAGAAATTCCTAAATGGATTCTCAAAAGATTAGAGCTTTACCAGTTTGATTTGCCCTCTCTGAGTGCATTTGGAGCGGAAGTAGTGGCTGATTTATGCCTCAAACTTCAAGCTCAAGGGGTGGATAATTTTCATTTTTATTCAATGAATTCTGCCGCCCCCTCGCTGGAAATTGTTAATAATTTAAAGCCTAATTAGCTTGCTGCTTAATCCAGTTTTGCAGCTGATTTAGAGCATTTTTATCTTGCGAATGGCAGCATTTTTCCAACTCTTCCAAGCGCTGATTTAGCTGAGAAAACACCATTTGATAATGCTGATTTTTGGCTTTTAACCCAGCAATCACACCAGTAAAAGCCTTCTCGCTGGCGGTTTGCGCCGTGTCAGTAGCACCAGATTTAAACACCGCATTGTCCTTAATCTGCTGCATTTTTTGGATGTGCCGGTCTTCCTCAGAATGAAAATGAATATTCGGATACGCCAGCCGCAAACTATCAGTAGTAACATAGCCTTCGTGCGTGTGCAATTTGCCATTATTGATTTGCGCCTGAATCTCAAACCGAGTAATTCCCAGTATTTTCGCGGCTTTTGATACACTCAACTTAACCATTTTTTATCCTCAATCCAACTAATAAATTCAAGCAGTTGATAAAATAACCCTGTTTGCTTGATTTGTCAAGCATTTGTCAAGCCTTAGAAATGAGTTTTATCGCCTCCAGCAAGCCTAAATCACTCGTTTCTGGGGCAATCTGAATGATTTTAAAACCAATTGATTTGGCGTAATTTTCAATCCGTTCGCTCAAAATCACTAACGGATAAGCCTTTATTAGTTCGGTGGCAGCGGGATTTATTTCGGCAATTAGCAATAATAAATTAGATAAATTCTGAATGCTGGTAATGCTAATAACGCCTTTTTGATTTTGCAAAAACTGGCTCAAAGCCGCTCTGTGAGTGTCTTTCACCGTGCAAATCACACGCCGATAAACCTCAATATATTCAACGCTATTGTGCTGGCTGAGTGAATTTTTGAGCGTTTCCCTGCCGCCCTCACCCCTAAAAATCAAGATATTTTGCTGGCGTAATTTCACCACTTCCGGCATTGATAATAACGCTTCGCTGGAGGCTTTTGGCTGTGGAAATCCGTTTACTTCAAAGCCATAATCGGCTAATTTTTTGGCAGTAATAGCGCCCACAGCAAAGATTTTGTATGGCTTCTGCTGCAAAGATTTCAACACTTCCAAGCCGCACTCAACCGCATTTACACTAATAAAAATCAGCACTTGATAATGATTTTTTTTCGGGCTTGCTGCTAATTTTTCAACCTCCAAAGTAGGAAATATTAAAGCCTGAAAACCCCCGCCAGACACCAATTTTTGCAACGATTTGACTTGTGCTAATGGGCGAGTTAATAAAATATTCAAAGCTAATATCCTAATAATTCGGCAATAATTCGGACTTTATTTAAGGTTTCACTTTCGGCAAATTGGCAAATTAAAATGGTTTTAGTTTTCACATTTGCAACCGTTTCCAAGTAATTGCGGATTTGTTTTTCGTCCAAAACCTGCGAGGCATATAGCACCGGCTGGCGATTAAAAGACAAATATTGCCCGGCAACTACCACTTCTTGAAGACCAATTTTCAGTGCTTTGGAAGATTGAAAACAGATTTGATAGCCCTTTAAAATCTGCATAATTTCCTTAGTCGGCGGCTTCTCAACTTCGCAAAAAAGGGTGAAGTGCTGGGTGTAATCAGCCACTGAATCAAGCAATTTTTTCAGCTTTTTAGTATTAATTAATTGCGAATTTTGAATTGATAAAATCAGTTCAAAGCCTTCCTCTGATTCCTCAGATTCCTCTTTTGAATCTTGGATTTCCTCAAAAATCTGCTCCAAATCTTCATCAGTATCAAGCGGCAAAGACAACGCCTTAAACAAAGTGGAATAGTAGTCAAAACGCCACTCTGACGGCAAATCATCCGGATAAAAATCATCCTGTAAATCCAAGCCATTCCGACCAATTAAAAACTGCGTTTCACTCATAATTATTCAAGGCTTTTTGCTTGCCAAGTCTCTATAATAGAAAAATGATAGACATTCTACTACCAATTATTGCCCTGTTATCAGGTTTTGCACTTTTAATTTGGAGTGCTGACGAATTTACCGAAAATGGTGCAAAAATTGCCAATATTTTTAAAATATCACCGCTGATTATTGGCTTGCTGATTTTTGGTTTTGGCACATCAGCGCCGGAAATTCTGGTCTCCGGACTGGCTGCTTGGGAGGGCAACACCGGGCTTGCTATCGGCAATGCGATTGGCTCAAATATTTTCAACATTGCTTTAGTACTGGGCATTAGCGCCATTATTTCGCCGATTGAAGTGGATAAAAATATTCTCAAAAAGGAATGGATTTTTCTGATGTTTGCAACTTTAGTCGCCGGATTATTATTATTTGACGGCTGGCTCGGACGGGCTGACGGGCTAGTGGAAATGTTTTAACTGCCACCACCGGCGGCGGAACAGCCAGAATCAGTGCCACAGCAGACGGAGTGACCGACCAGCAAACTATTACTATTACCACCCCAGCGCCGACTGGTACTGCTGGTCCGGCAACTCTCCAAGCCGTTGCTAATGGCGTGGCAAATCAGGTGATAGTTTATTGGGCGGCGGTTGCAAATGCTGACAATTACAAACTTTACCAAACCACCGCTGATTTATCCGCATTTGCTGGCGGCACGGCGGCGAATTTAGCCTCAGCCAGCCCAGCGCCTACTGCAACAATTACTGTAAATGGAACTTCCACTGTGGTAATTTTAACCGGCTCAGAGGCACATAATTTCTTGGTAACTGCGGTTATCGGCGGCGTGGAATCCCTCACCAGCCCTGCGCAAACCTCCGCCACTGCAAATGATTTTGTGTTTGCAACTGTTTCCGGTGGCAGCAACACAGTTTGGATTGATAGAAACCTTGGCGCCCAGCGAGTTGCCACAGCCTCTAATGACGCAGATGCGTATGGTGGTTATTACCAATGGGGTCGGCCGACAGATGGGCATCAGCTTAGAAACAGCGGCCCCACCGCCACCAAAGCACCAAGCATCAGCCCCGGACATGCGCAGTTTATTACCCAAGCTAATGAAGTTGATTGGACTGCCTCCGGTGTTGATACTGACAAGTCACAACGCATCGCATTTTGGGGTCGGATTGACGGCTCTGGCATCTGCCCGACCGGCTTTAGAGTGCCGACCGAGGCTGAATGGAGAGCTGCAGGTGCCCCGCATAATGATTTAGCGGAGGCTTTTGCATCAGTCCTTAAATTGCCAACTGCTGGTTCGCGCGAAACGAGCGGCGCTATTAAGGGTGGTGATGGTTTATATTGGACTAATAGTAGTAGAACAATATATTTCGATGATTTTGGCAGTGCCGATGTATTAACAATCGATGGTATCGGCGCTTCAGTGCGTTGTATCAGAGATGCCAGCATTACTATCACAGTTGCAGCCGCCCCAGTTCAAAATGTCGCCGTAACTGGAGTTGAATTTACCAGCTCAATCCTGACAGTGGAAGTAGGCAAAACTATAACTCTAACCGCCAGAGTGTTGCCAACCAATGCCACAAATCAAAATATTAGTTGGACACTTACCGGAGTCGGTGGCGCTGGCGTTATCAATAATGCCCTCACAGTCGTAACAGATGGAGAAGTTGTCTTCACCGGCACGGGCATAGGTCTTGTTGCTGTAAATTTCGCTGCCGTTGAAGATACAAATATTAACGAAGGGATAGTAATTAATGTTACCCCAGCCCCAGTTCCAAATGTCCCAGTCGCCTCAGTTTCCATAACTTCTGCTAATACCGTAGAGGTTGGAACTGACCTCACTTTAGAGGCAACTGTCGCCCCATCCACTGCCACTAACCCAGACCTCACTTGGGCAATTACTGATGATGGCTCAACTGGCGCAACTCTTGCTGGAAATGTGCTTTCCACCACTGCCGCCGGTGAGGTAATTGTTACTGCCACAGCAGACGGAATTAACAGCACCCCGCAAACTATTACTGTTACTGCCCCAGCGGTCAGTGCTGATGGTCCGACAACTCTCAGAGCTGTTGCCTCCGGCGCGCCAAATCAGGTGATAATTTACTGGTCTGCGGTTGCTGATGCGACTGCTTATAAAGTCTATCAGTCAGATACTTCCTTAGAATCTCTGGCTGGCGGCAGTGCTGCTGATTTAACCCAAACTCCAACTGAAGTTACCGAGACGAATGCGCTTGTAACTCTTACTGGCGATTACAAAAATCAGCATTATTTCTTAGTAACTGCTGTGGTAAATGGCGAAGAATCTACGGCAAATGCCACTCAAGTGGTTGCCTCAGCCAATCCGCAAAGTTTCCGAACTATTACTCGTGGAGACAGAGTCTGGTTGGATAGAAATCTCGGCGCTGCCAAAGTTGCCGCCAGTAGCACTGATGCAGATTCTTACGGCCATTATTACCAATTTGGCAGACAGTCAGATGGCCATCAGCTTCCAAATAGCGCTGTAATCAATACTTCATCAAACACCTTCAATCCGACTCACGGTAGTTGGTTTAATGCCGGTAATTGGTTAAGTAACGCTTTTGATGATTATCCTGCTCTGCTTGCCCGTTGGCAAAATACTGATGGCTCCAGCGTTTGCCCAACTGGCTTTAAAGTTCCAACGCCAGCGGAATTTACGACTGAGATTGCCACTTGGCCAAATGGAAATGCTGCCGATGCCTTTAGCTTGTTGAAAATGCCACTTTCTGGACGGCGTAATATCAATGGCGCTAGTTTTGCAAGTGTTGGAGAAGAAGGTAATTATTCTAGCATTAATGAAACACTTGTCTTTAGTAATGGAAATGGAAGTGCCGCAATGGCTGGGCAGAATTATGCAACAGGTTTTACAGTCCGCTGTATCCAAGCCGTCAGCGTAAGTGATACAATCCCAGTGCCAACTATTGAAATCGCCGTTACTGGAATTAATATCACTTCTGCTAACACTGCTGAGGTTGGAACTGACCTGACTTTAACCGCTGATGTCGTGCCAGATTTTGCCACCGACCACAATATTACTTGGACGGTTGATGCCGCTGGCTCAACTGGTGCAACTCTTGCTGGAAATGTGCTTTCCACCACAGCCGCCGGAGTTGTAAGCGTCCGTGCTACTACTGCAAACGGAATTTCCGCAACCCAAGATATTACTGTTAGCCCAGCAAATATCCCAGTTACCAATATTCGTTTTGCTTCCCCACCTGCATTAGAAGTCGGCGCAACCTTTGCCTTGACTGCTACTGTTGAGCCAGCCGATGCCACTGATAAATCTATCACTTGGGAGGTTTCCAGAGGCACCAACATCACCATCAGCGGCAATATTCTCACCGCAGTTAGTGTTGGAAATTCAGGCCTGAGATATACTGCAAATGACGGCAGCGGTGTTACTGGAACCAGAGGCGTTAATATTATTGCCGCCCCAGTTACAACAATCCCAGTTGCCTCAGTTACTATCACTTCTGCAAATACCGTAGAGGCTGGAAATGACCTGACTTTAGAGGCAACTGTGTCGCCGAACGATGCCACTGATAAAACCATAACTTGGGCTCTTGTCAGTTTTAGCGGATCTGCCAATGCAACTCTTAGTGGAAATATTTTATCTGCCACCACCGGCGGCGGAACAGCTGTTGTCAGTGCCACAGCTGGCGGAGTGACCGTTCAGCAAACTATTACAATTACTGCCCCAGCGCCTACAAATATCCCAGTTGCTTCAATTACCATCACCAGCGACTCATTTATATTTGATGGCGCTACTCTGGAGCTAACTGCCGATGTGTTGCCAGCCAATGCCACTAACTCAGACATAACTTGGGAAATCGTAAGCGGCGGCGGTGCTGCCAGCATAAATGGCTCAACCTTGCACTCCATTGCCCCCGGCAGCGTAGGAATAAGGGCCAGAGCCACTGACAGTAGCAATGTTGTATCAGACATCCAAAACTTCAGCGTTGAAGTAAGAAGAGCCACCTCAGTTAGTATTGACAGCCCCAATACGGTAGCAGTCGGCGCCACCGTGAATTTATCCGCCACAGTCTTACCAAATAATGCAACCACTCAATCTATCACTTGGGCAATTCAAGGCGGCGGAGTTGATATTGCCAGCATTGATACTTCTGCTGTAATTTACGGTATTGCCGCTGGCGTGGTAACCGTAGTTGTCAGTGTTGATGGTCACAGCGGCGGCGTTACCGACACCCAGCAATTTACCGTTACTGCCCCACCAGTCAGCGGCGGCACTCCAGATGCCCCAACCGCACTCCAAGCTGTTGCCACCGGCAGCGGCAATCAGGTGCGCATTTCTTGGACTGCCTCCCCCGGCGCCAGCGCTTATAAAGTCTATCACTCCACAGGCGATTTAGCCGGTTTCCAAAATGCCGACAATTTCAACGCAGCCAATCCACCACCAACTGAGGTTGATGTTACCGGCGGCACTTCTACTAATATAAACTTAGACGCAGCCAAAGTCAGAACCTATTTCTTAGTAACCGCGCTGAATGCCGGCGGAGACGAATCACCCACCAACGCCACCCAAGCCGTTGCCGTGCCGCATGGCTTTAGATTTGAACTTGTTACCAGCCCTATAACTTCCAGAGAGTGGCATGATAGAAACCTCGGCGCTGCTTCAGTGGCTCAAACCATAAATCCAACAGCAGCCAGTGGCCAACGCGGTTTCTACTTCCAATGGGGTCGCTGGGCAGATGACCATGCTACTGATGGAAATAGCTTTCCTACAAGAGGCGGTAGAGTAGGCGAAGTTGAATTCAGAGATAGAATTGCCGCACTTGATTATTCAAGTTTGAGTGGTAATAATCAGGGTTATGTTACTGGCGGCAATCAAGATTGGACAACTGTTGATACTGACGGCGCCAGACGCTCCGCATTTTGGAGCAGAACTGACGGCTCCAGCGTTTGCCCAACCGGCTTTAGAGTGCCAACATCCGCTGAATGGGGGGCTGAGATTCCTGGAGCAAGCACTATTGCTGGTGCTTTCAATTCATTCCTTAAAATACCAACTTCTGGTTTACGTAATGATACAAACGGCGGAATCAAGCAAGGCAATGGACAACACTGGACATCATAACTGAATTTCCTTCAATCACACTATACTATACGCCATAATCACAGTTAAGTTTCACAAAATGCAAAAACATCTCAGCCAATATTTCCAGCAATTACAACGGCAAAAAACTCAGCGAAATTTCAAAAAAGTCTTTGAATGCTCAAATGTGCAACTGTTCGGCGTTATCATTCGTATATTGAAGCAAAAGGAAATCAGCGAAGATTGTCTGCAAGAGGTTTATGTGAAAATTTGGCACAAAATTGATAGTTATATTGACGCTAAATCCAGCCCGATGACTTGGATGTCCGCCATCGCCAGAAACCATGCGATTGATTATATCCGCAAGCGCAAATTGCCAATTCAGGATGATTTTGAGCTGGCAGCAATTAGTGATGAGCAGCTGGATTTTTTGCAAGAATTGGAGGCTCGGCAAACCAATCGCCAGCTGCAAGAGTGTTTGCAGCAATTAAAACCTGAGGTGATGAATGTTTTGCTGCTGGCATATTTTAATGGGCTGACTTATCAGAGCATTGCAAAAACCTTGAAAGTGCCGGTAAATACTATTAAAACTTGGATACGCCGAGCTTTGCCGGTGCTGAAAAAATGCTTGGAGAATTTTGATGACTAACTCTGATTTTTTAGCCCTTGAGGCTGCTTTAGGCTTATTGACAACGGCAGAAAAACAAGCAATCCGGCGGATAATTTCAATTCAACACTAATAAAATGGCAGCTAAATCTCAACCGGCTGAATGCTTTTGCGCCTTTGGAAAAGCCGGCGAGTCGGCGAATTTGGCAAGCAATAAATCTGCAAATCAAACCTCAGAAAACCAATCTGATTGCCACTTGGCTGCAAGCTTGGAAGTATGCTCTGAGCGGCTTTGCGGGCTTAGGAATGCTAATTAGTATTAGTCTTTTTCATCAAACTGCTAATGCGAAATTTGGCTGGAATGTTAATACTAATTTGTCAAAACAGCAGATAACCCTTACTGCTACAACACATCAGCACGCTGATTTCAGCAAGGTTTGCACCCTGTGGATAAAAAATGGCGAGAAAATATTACTGATTGGAAGTATGCCTGAAACTGGCGAAAAAACCTTCAAAATCACACAAAAATTAGGCAAAATGATTAAAGGCGGTGAGCTGATTATTTCTATTGAAAATAAACAAAATCAAGGCTTATCTCCAACTATAATTGAATATCAGCAAGAATGGAAATCTTAAAAATGGAGCAAAAAATGGAGCAAAATATGAAAATCAGAAACCTCAAAAAATTACTAATAATCGGGCTTAGTTTCTTTGCTTTGCAGGCATTTTCGCTGGATTTTGTCTTTACTAATAATGGCTATTTTGGCAAGGGAAACGCTTTTGCTATTGAAGGTTTTGATGCGGTAAATTATTTTACAAATGACGCTGCCGCTAAGGGAAATCCAGATTTTTCCATGCAATATAGAGGCAAGCAGTGGCATTTTAAAAACGCACAAAACTTAGCTAAATTCAAAGCAAATCCAGAAAAATTTGCCCCTCAATACGGCGGGCATTGCGCTTGGCGTATGGCACAGGACGGCGAGGGCGTATATGGCGATGCGAATATTTGGACGATTGTTGACCCAACTGTTTTTCCGGGTCAATCCGGTGGTGTTTATGATTCAAATTCACATAAGCCGAAACCGTTGGCAAAGCAAAATCACCGCCCAGATGATTAGATTTAAATTTGCCCTGAAACAAAGC
>JAAOIF010000189.1 GCA_015163925.1 Candidatus Thioglobus sp. | reverse complement strand
GAGAGAAAAAAAATGGCGAAAAATACCGACAAAATTACCAATTTAATCGCCCCGAGTGTTGAGAATTTAGGTTATGAATTGGTTGGAGTTGAATATTTTGCCAGCGGAAAACATAGTATTGTTAGGATTTATATTGATTCTGATTTGGGAATTAGCGTTGAGGATTGTGAGGCGGTTTCCAAGCAAATTAGTAGTATTTTTGATGTGGAGGACCCGATTTCCGGGCAGTATAATTTGGAAGTTTCATCGCCCGGCGTGCAGCGGCCATTGTTTAAAATTGAGCATTACCGGCGGTTTTTGGGAAGTGATATTCGCCTCAGATTATTGCGTTCGGTTGCTGGGCAGAGAAAGTTTAATGGAACAATCGGCAGCGTGAATGAGGCCGGCAGTATTGAGTTAATTACCGAATTAGGCCCTGTGGTTTTGGAGTTTGATTTGATTGAAAAGGCAAATTTGATTGCCCATTTTTAGGAGAAAATTGTGGAAGGTAAAGAATTATTTGTAATGGTTGAGGCGATTTCTAACGAGAAAAATATCTCCCAAGAAGATGTTTTGGAATCGTTGGAAGAGGCGTTGGCGGTTGCCACAAAAAGGCGTAATAATATTGATGCCTATGTGGAAATTGACCGGCAAAGTGGTGATTTTAATACCTTCAGGCAGTGGTTAGTAATTGCTGATGGCGAGGAATTTGTTGATGATGACGGCACTGAATTTGACCCAGAATTACACATTTACGCCAAAGATTCCGCCGGTTTAGCGGTCAATGATTTCAAGCGCGAGCCGATGCCGACTGAGGAATTTGGACGGATTGCCGCACAAATCGTCAAGCAAGTAATTATTCAAAAAGTGCGTGAGGCCGAGCGCGAAGTGATTGTTGAGGACTATACTCAGCGCGTGGGCGAGGTGGTGATGGTAACGGTAAAACGCCTTGACCGCGGGAATGCTTATGTGGATATGGGCGGCACAGATGGAATGATTGCTAAATTTGACCTAATTCCGAACGAATCAATTCGCAAAAATGACCGCCTCCGAGCTTACATTAAAGAGGTTAAATCAACTCCCCGTGGGGCGCAGATTTTCCTCAGCCGCACCGCACCGGAGATGATGATTGAGCTATTTACTATGGAAGTGCCGGAGATTTCTGAGGGAGTAATTGAAATTATGGGCGGCAGCCGTGACCCCGGTTTGCGCTCAAAATTAGCCGTCAAAGCAAAAGACAAACGCCTTGACCCAATCGGCTCTTGCATCGGAATGCGTGGCGCGCGGGTGCAGGCGGTGTCAAATGAACTAAACGGCGAGCGGGTTGATGTAATCCTCTGGAATGAGGACCCGGCGCAGTATGTAATTAACGCTATGGCGCCGGCGGAGGTGGCTTCAATTGTGGTGGATGAGAATAGAAATTCAATGGATATTATTGTGGAGGAAGAGCAATTAGCCCTTGCTATCGGGCGTGGCGGCCAGAATATCAAGTTAGCATCAAAACTCACCGGCTGGAAGCTAAATGTGATGTCGGTGGCGGAATCGCAAGATAAACAAGTGCAAGAAAATCAGAAAATGAGCGACAAGTTGGCCGAGCAATTAAGCGTTGATGCGGAGGTGGCTGGAGTGCTGATTGAGGAAGGTTTTGATAGCATTGATGCCGTGGCTGATGCGGACGCAAAGGCATTAGAGGGCATTGAGGAATTTGATGCAAAAATGGTAGTAGAAATGCAAGAGCGCGCCGCTGACGCACAATTAGTGCAAGCTTTTGATGCTGCCGATTCCTTTGAAGTGCTAACCGCCGTTGAGGGAGTTGATGATGATTTGGCGAATGCCTTGATAAAGGGCGGCGTGGCAACGGTTGACGGCTTGGCGGAGCTTTCAATTGATGAACTTTTAGACATCAGAAATGTTGATAAAGAATTGGCATCAGCTGTAATTATGACCGCCAGAGAAAATGAAGGCTGGTTTAAATAATTTATAAGTTATTGATAATTAAGGCAAAAAAGCTATGGCACATACAATTCAATCACTTTCTAAATTGCTCAAAAGGTCGGCGCCGG
>JAAOIF010000188.1 GCA_015163925.1 Candidatus Thioglobus sp. | reverse complement strand
TTTTACTTTGATTTTTTTTGTGAAATTAAATGATTTGCAAATAAATTTTGCCTAATTTTACAATCCGGCTTTGAGGTCCGCTAGCAACCACAGCGAGTGCATCTGGGGCATTCGGCAAAGATATAACTCTAACTATTTGGCTGCCGGTAACTCCGCTGCCGTCATTTGCAGTGGCAATTACGGTTACAAATCCCGGAGCAATGGCGGAGAAGGTGCTGCCGCTGATGACAGCAATATCTCTGCTGCCGCCAGCAATTTTCCAAGTGAGTGTTTTGTTGGTAGAATCGGCTGGCGAAACGCTGGCAGTTAAATCAAAACTTGCACCATCTTCTATTTGGCTCGGACTGGTAATGGAAATTGAGCTAATCATAATATCGTTAATGCCGATGTCGGTGATGCTAATGCTTGGGTCTCGGATGCAACGAACTGCCATACCATTAGCGCGATTGGTGACGCTATCATACGCAAAACCGCCGCCTAAAATTAAGCGCGAGCTTTGATTGCTAAAACTACTGCTGCTCCAGTAGAAACCCAAAATATTAGCACTGAGTATATTCCCGCCGGCAAAATTCCGAATGCCGGTTGTCGGTATTTTTAGGTTTGAGATAAAAGCACCGCCGCGGTTTTCTGACAACCAAGAACCCAGCTCAGTCCGCCATTCAGCTACGGTCGGCACTCTAAAGCCGGTCGGGCAAATGCTGGAGCCATCAGTTCTGCTCCAAAATTCTTGCCGCTGTGAGCCATTATTATCAATATTATTTCCATTCACAAGTGCCGTCCAATCGCCTTGATTAACGGCAATAAAATCAGGATTATTTGGTTTGATGTCGGAATTGGGGTTGCTGCTGGCTAAACTATCTCGCCGCTGATGCCCATCTGCCGCCCTGCCCCACTGATACAAATCACCATACGCTTGGCTATCATCAAAATTAGTGGCAACTCTGGTAGCACCCAGATTTCTATCCATCCAAACTGTCTTGCCATTGCCATTCACAGCCGTAAATTGCTGGAGGTGATTTGTGGCAACGGCTTGCTTGGAATTAGTAAAAGATTCATTTGTGGCATCAGCGGCAGTTACCAAGAAATAGGCTGTTTGCCCGCCGCTCAAAGCTATCACAGCTTTGGTCTGGGAAGTCTCTTTCATCGTTACTCCGGCTGGTAAATTTTCAGGGTCGCCAGCGGCAAAAGCGGATAAATTATTAGCCGATTGATAGAGTTTATAATTAGCAGTGGCGGCCTCAGACCAAAAAACAGTTACCTGATTTGGCACTCCGGTAGCCACAGCCCTAAGGTTTGCCGGCGCAGCAATGGTAACTCTAAATCGTTTGTCTATGGAGATACTATTGGCTAAAGCGGCTCGGAGGGTAACTTCGCCTAAAGCCAAACCGCTGATAACATCTCCGTTGATACTGGCAATAGCATTGTTGCCGCCGAGAATTGACCAAACCGGCGTGGCATTATTTGCATCAACTGGCACAACGCTGGCAGTTAGAGTTAAAGTTGCTCCAAGCGCCACTGAGTTGGAAGTGATAGAAATCTCAGTCGCAGCGTTGAAGTTAATGCTGGCATCTAAAATGCAACGGATTGAATTACCTCTGGCACGATTGCTGCTTAAAAATACCCCAGCGCCAACATCTTCCAAGAATACGGCTTGGCTTTGACTCCTTTTAGTGCTGGTAATATCACTGCTCCAGTAGAGTCCGGATCCAGCAATATAGCCGCCGCCAGCAAAACGAGCCTCAGCAAGAGGCAATTTGAGGTTTGAAGCAAAAGCCCCGGCGGCATTTTGCGACCCCCAAGCCTTTCTCTCAAGTGATAATTCCGATCTTGTTGGCACTCTATAGCCGGTCGGGCAGATGCCTGAGCCGTCAATTTGAGACCAAAATTCTTGCCGCTGTAAGCCATTATAATCAAGATTTGTCCAATCAAACGGCTCGGCTGTGGGAGTAATAAAATCTGCATTAACTGCTCTGAGGAATCTGGCGGGTTGATTTCTTTTATTACTATTTCGCTGCTGATGCCCATCAGCCGCCCTGCCCCACTGATACAAATCACCAAAAGCCTCAGC
>JAAOIF010000187.1 GCA_015163925.1 Candidatus Thioglobus sp. | reverse complement strand
CCCAGCTGAGAATTGCTGAAACGGAAAAAGATGCGCATGTTACTTGCTTTCTAAACGGCGGAGTGGAGCCCATTACCGGCAACCGTATTAAACTCAAAATCATTTGCTCTGGCGGTTGCTTGCTCGGCATTTGTGAGGGATTCATTTTCAGCATTTGTGGCAGTTACCAAGAAATATGCTTGCTCACCGGCTGCTAAGTCAATGGTGGCGGAGGTTTGGGCAGTTGCTAATGGAGTAATTGCCGATAAGCCAGCCGGGTCGGAGGCTTGCTCGGCGGATAAATTATCAGCGGATTGATACAGTTTGTAGCCGTTAGCACCACTCACCGCTTGCCAATAAACGATTATCTGATTTGGAGCGCCGGTAGCTATCGCCCCTAAAGAGGCTGGAGCTGGCAATCTGACGATAAATGTTTGCTCGGCAGTAATATTTGTGCCGCCGTTAGCAGTGGCGTTGAGGGTGATAATTCCGGGGGCAATGCCGGTCAAAATGTTGCCGTTGAGTGAGGCAATGGAATTATCGTTATTTTCAATAGACCAGCTAATGGTTGTATCACTGGCGTTGGCTGGGGTAATATCGGCAGTCAGGGTAATGTTTTGCCCGACATTGGCGGAGGTTTGGTTGATGGTAAAACTGGTAACCAAAATCGGATTAACGCTGAAATTTTGCTCGGCGGTGATGCCTGAACCGTCAGTGGCGCTGGCGACTAAAATTACCGTGCCGGGGGCGATTCCGCTCAGAGTATTGCCAGAAATTGAGGCGATGGAATTATCGCCATTTTTAATTGACCAATTAATGGTTTTGATGCTGGCGTTATCAGGCTCGCTGGTGGCGGAGAGGCTCAGAGTTGAACGGTGCAAAACCTCGGCGGCATTAGTGATTTGGATGGAGGTAATTTCAACTGGATTAACAGTGAAAATATGCGTTTGGCTAAAGCCTGAGCCGTCAGTGGCGCTGGCGACTAAAGTAACTGTGCCGGGGCTGATGCCGGTTATAACATCTGCGTCAATACTGGCGATTGCATTATTGCCGCCGGAAATTGAGTAAGCAACGGTTTTGGTAGCGGCGTTGCTGGGTGAGATTATGGCTGTCAGAGTGAGGCTGCTACCATGCAAAACTTCGGCAGCAGTAAGGGCAATACCGCTGACGGTGATTTGAATATCTGGCACTGGGATTGTATCACTCACGCTGGCATCTCTGATACAGCGGATTGAATTGCCGTGTCCGTAAGCGCCAACGGCAAAACTGCCTGTGTTACTAGAGTCAAGTTGAAAGCGTCTGTTTGCTGGGGCAATATAACTGCCAACTACGCCACGCCAAGTGAATTCAAGATTTTTATTGGCATCACGGAAGCCGGGGACTGGGAGTTTGAGGTTTGAGGCAAAAGCGCCAGCCGGATCTTGGCTTATCCAAGAGTCTTTTTCAGCATCCCAATCGCCGCCTGAAACCGATGCCGTTGCCACTCTAAAGCCAGTTGGGCAAACGGATGAGCCGTCAGTGTTTGACCAATATGCTTGCAGAGCGGTATAATCATTAAAACCGCCACCTAACCAATTATTAGTTGGGCCAATGAAATTGCCATGCGCTGGAAAACGAGTATCTGAGCGTTCGGCGATTACTGGGCTGTCGGCAAGCTGATGTCCGTCTGGCGGGCGACCATATTGGTAATATCCGCCGTAAGCCTGTTCATCATTAGAGGCAGTAGCAACTCGGGCAGCGCCGAGATTTCTATCCAACCAAACTGTATTGCCATTGCCGGAGACAGTATTAAAAATTTGCGGATTGGCGCTGGCAACCACTTGCTGGGAATTAGTATTGGATTCCACCCCGCTGCTCAGTGCCGTTACCAAGAAATAATGCTGATTTAGGTAATTGCCGCTGAGATTTATTACCGCATTTGTAACTGCTGCAACCGTAGTTTGAGTGGTGTTTGCTGGCGGTCTGGCGGATTGGGCGGCTGCTAAAGTGGTGTCAGATTGATAAACTTTATAACCGCTGGCGCCAGCCACTTCCGACCAAAATACCACTACGGCATTCGGCGCTCCGGTGGCACGGAAGCGCAAGATTGGG
>JAAOIF010000186.1 GCA_015163925.1 Candidatus Thioglobus sp. | reverse complement strand
CCGCCCGCTGATGTCGCAATATGGGCATTTGGCGGTGTATGCGGCGAGTAATAGTTTGATTGTAGTGGATTCTCAGATTAATATTGAGCGTCTGAAAAATCTACTTAAAAAGCTGGATAAATCAGTTGATAGCGATTTTGAAACCATTACTCTTAGGCATACTGGCGCTGGCGAAATGTCGCAAATTATCAAAACATTAATTATTGACAAAAACCTCGGCAGCCCGCTGAGTATGGTGGTTGATAAGCATAGTAATCAAATTATTATGAGTGGAGCGGAGGAAAAACGCCTGACCGTCCGGCTTTTAGTGGCAGAGTTAGACCAAAAACAAGACCAAGTCAGCGGCACTCAGGTGGTATATTTGAACTATGCAAACGCTAAGGAAATTCTGCCAATTCTGCAAAATATTGCCAAGCGAAGTGACGCCGAAAACAACAAAGGCAAGGCTGACGCTTCCAAGCAATCCAGCATTGCCGCTGACGAATCGACCAATTCCATTATTATTACTGGCTCAACCGACACCGTCCGCAATGTAAAACACATTATTACTAAATTGGATATTCGCAAGGCACAAGTGCTGATTGAGGCAATTATTGCTGAAATTAGTTTGGATGATACAAAGAATTTAGGCGTTCAATGGGTTGCCAGCACTAGCAAAGTTGCTGGCGGTTTTAATACTGGCTTGCTGGGAAACTTGTTGGGGGCGGCGGCAGCAAGGGACGACTCAGGCAACATACCGCTTAGTTCATTACCTCAAGTACCAGAAGGCGGCACTTTCGGCATTGGAGCATTTGATGAAAAAACTAAACAAGGTTTTGGCGTTATTCTTACTGCTTTGCAGAAATCTGGCAAGGCAAATATCCTTTCCACGCCGTCAATTATCACTTTGGATAATGAGGAAGCAGAAATTATTGTCGGCGAGGAAGTGCCATTTGTGACTAAAAGTGAAATCAGAAATGATAATCCTTTTCAAGAAATTGAACGCAAAGATGTAGGTTTGACCCTAAAAGTCAAGCCGCAAATTAACAATGGCAACAGCATAAAATTAGACATTGAGCAGGAAACTTCTGTTGTTAAAAATACTTCAAGTTCCAGTAAGACGATAAATCCTGCCGACCTAATTACCTCCAAAAGAAGCATTAAAACCTCAGTGATTTTGGAGGATAAGCAATTATTGGTTCTCGGCGGTTTGGTGGATGAAACTTGGAGTAATAATGAAACTAAAATCCCATTTTTAGGCGATTTGCCAATTATCGGAGCTTTATTTTCACAAGAAAACAAAATCAAAAATAAGCGTAATTTAGTAGTTTTTATTCGGGTTACGATTTTATCAAATTCTGAAATTGCCAGTAAAATCAGCAATCAAAAATACAAATACATCAAAGCTTTGAATATTCTTAAAGGCCAAGATGAATTTTTTGCCGATGATATTTCCCAAAAAATCAATAGTAATATCAGCCAAAAAATCAATAGTAATATCAGCCAAAAGCTTAATACTAATATGCAATTAGAGCTTAAATAGTTTTGGAAAAATGGAAACTTCTGACCAATCCACGCTGCTGCCTTTTGAAGTTGCCAAGAAATATAATATTTTACTCAGCGGCACCCAAACGCCATATAAATTAGAATACAGCGGCTTGCCCAGTGTTGCCATTGTGTCTGAGATTCAGCGCCAATACGGCATTTTGCAGATTAAAAAAGTGGCAGATGCAACCCTCAAAAAAAACATTCAGCAAAGCTATGAAAATGCCTCATCCGGCAAGCTGACCGAATTTCAAAATAATGCTGTTCAGGAAGATGTTTTAGTTAATATTGCCAGTAATTTGCACGAGCCGTTGGAGCTGCTAAATAGCGATGACGAGGCGCCGATTATCCGCCTGCTGAATGCGTTATTTGCCCAAGCGATTTTGGAGCAAGCCTCTGATATTCACATTGAGCCTTACAAAGACCGGATGCGAATTCGTTTTCGGGTGCATGGGATTCTCAAGCAAGTGATGGAATTGGATATTAAAATTGCGCCGCTGGTGATTTCTCGGATTAAAGTCATGGCTCGTCTGGATATTGCCGAGCGCCGCATTCCTCAGGACGG
>JAAOIF010000185.1 GCA_015163925.1 Candidatus Thioglobus sp. | reverse complement strand
CTAATTTGCCTCATTTTTGCACCTCTAAATTCCGCTGTGCCAGCCGTAAAATCGCACTTCTGCTGCGTTTATTTTGCCTAATTTCCGCCTGAGTGGCAAACTGTTTGCCCAAATTTTTGAGCGGCATAATTGCAATATTTTCAGCCATTACCGGCAAGCCTTTTAACGGCTCTGGCGGCTTGGAATTTTGGCGGATAAAACGCTTCACTATGCGGTCTTCAAGCGAATGAAAACTAATTACTGCCAGCCGCCCGTCGGTTGCTAAAAGCTGCAAACTCTGCTGAAGAATTTGCTCTAATTGTTCCAATTCACGATTGATAAAAATCCGAATCGCCTGAAACGAGCGGGTAGCAGGGTGTTTGTGCTGTTTGTTTTTTGAGCTGAGAACTTTGGAGATAATATTAGCAAGTTGCAAAGTGGTTGTAAGTGCTTGATTTTGCTGATATTTTTTGATGGCGTTGGCAATTTGCCGGCTTTTCTTTTCCTCGCCAAAATCATAAATCACATTAGCAATTTCTTCCTCAGCCGCCGTAGCAAGCCAATCTGCGGCACTAATGCCCTGATTTTGGTTCATTCGCATATCCAACGGGCCATCAGAATTAAAACTAAAACCCCGATTTGCATCATCAAGTTGCGGCGATGAAACCCCTAAATCCAGCAAAATTCCGCTGATTTTGCCGGTCAATTTTTGGCTGGAAATTTCATTACTGGTATCAGAAAATGCGCTGTGAATTAGGCTTAATCGCTTGTCGCTAATGTGTTTTTTGCCGTATTCAATGGCTGCTAAGTCTTGGTCAAAAGCGATGACTTTTCCATCCAAACCGAGCTTATCAAGTATGCCCTGAGTATGCCCGCCGCGCCCAAAAGTAGCGTCAATATAAACTCCATTTTCGGCGATATTCAAGCCCTCAATGGCCTCAGAAAACATTACAGATTGATGATTATTCATAATAAAATATTAATCCATTAACCTTTGAAAACCTTTAAAATCAACCTTTAAAAAGTATTTTATACCACTTTTTGCCGCATTTTGCCATTTTTAAAAAACCGCTATTTTTTACTTTTAATTTTTGTGTTAAACTATTTGCTATGAAATGTCATCTGATTCATCAGCACTCCATTGATACCGTGCTGGACAAGGCGCGTCAGTATCGCTCTTTGCTCGAGCCGGAGTTAGCAATTAGCATTTGTTTGGATGTTTTTGCACTTGATGAAAACCATCAGAACGCTTTGGTTATCTACATTTTAGCGCTAACGGATTTATACGCTCATCCGAATTCCAAAGTGCAATTACAAAAATTAAATGGCGCTATTGCTAAATTAAAATCCGAATTTCAAGCCAAATATTACTCCGGAATTGCCTTAGAACGCAAGGCTCGGGCGCTGATGAAAAATTCTATGTCGCGTTCATTTGCTTATAATTTATTGATTGAGGCGATTGAGCTTTACGACCAAGCCCAGCCCTTAGCGCCAAAGAATTGTGATGATGCGATTTTGCGTCATAATGCTTGCGTCCGCACCATTCAAAACGAGCATCTCAGCCCCAGACAAGATATGGACGATGCCAGCTGGGAGGGCGATTTATGAGCCAATTTTTGCAAAAACGGCTGATGGCACTTTCTGGCATTTTGTGGATTATTTATTTGCTAATTCATATGCTGGCAAATCTTAATTTTCTTACTGGCGCTGATAATTTTAACGGCTTTTACGGCTGGTTTAATGACTCAATAATTCTGCGCTGGAGCATTATTATTTTGCTGATTTTGAGTATTTTGTTTCATATTTACAGCGCAATTTCTCGCCAGTTTGACTCCAATAAAAAACGCGATATTGCTTATAAAAAGCCTTATCCAAAAGCAATTCCACGCTCAATCGCTTGGAGTGGAGCTTTGCTGCTGCTGAGTTTTATTGTGTTTCATTTTTTCCAAATGCAACTGTTAGAAAGCCGTGATTTTTACCAAGAAGTTATGTGTCTCTGAGGAAAATAATTTGCGTTTTGTCAGAAAAAATTGCCACTGCCTCCGGCTCGGTAAAACCGGTCAGATACCAAAAATCACTGTCTGGGCGAAACGGATAATTTACATCTCCGCT
>JAAOIF010000184.1 GCA_015163925.1 Candidatus Thioglobus sp. | reverse complement strand
AACGATTAGGCTTGGCACAACTGCATCCGCTGCGTGGTCGGGTCGGGCGGGGGGCGGAAATTAGCGTTTGCATTTTGATGTATCAAGCGCCTGGAGGATAAAAATTTGTTAAATAAGCTCAAACTCGCCAAAACGCCAACCACTTATTTGCTCAAATCTAGCCCGAATGTCAGCCGCCTATTAAGAGGAAATTTTGATACAATCGCTCTGAGATTAACCGATAATAATTTGATTTCTCAGCTCTGCAAAGCCACCGGAAGCGCTTTAGTTGCAACCAGTGCTAATATTTCTGGCAAGCCGGTAGCCGCCAGTTTGCTTGATTTGAGGATTATTTTTAAAGGGCAATTAGATTTTTGTATTGCGCCAAAAATTGGTGATAATAGGCCTTCAAAAATTATTAATTTACACACGGGAGAGAGGTTGAGATGATTGAAAAAATTAACGAAATTGAGCAATATTTATTAGCATTGCAAGCAGATATTTGCACAAAATTAGCCGCACTTGACGGCAAGCAAAAATTCATAAAAGACGATTGGAGCAAGCAAAATGGCAGTGGTAATGGCTCAAGCAGAGTGCTTTCTGGCGGCAAGGTTTTTGAGCAAGCTGGGGTGAATTTCTCCATTGTGCGTGGCGAAAATATGCCGCCCTCAGCCACCGCCTCACGCCCGGAGTTGGCAGGGCGGAATTTTAGTGCTTTGGGCGTGTCGTTAGTAACTCATCCGCTCAATCCTTTTGTGCCGACCTCGCATATGAATGTGCGATTTTTCTTGGCGGAAAAAGCCGGTGAGGCGCCGGTTTGGTGGTTTGGCGGCGGCTTTGATTTGACCCCATATTACGGTTTTGACGAAGATGCAATTTTCTGGCATCAGAGTGCTAAAAACGCCTGTGAGCCTTTTGGCAAAGGGCTTTATCCAAAATACAAAAAATCCTGTGATGAGTATTTTTATCTGCCTCACCGCGCCGAGCAAAGAGGTATTGGCGGATTATTTTTTGATGATTTGAGTGGTAATTTTGATGAATGTTTTGCCTTTCTGCAAAGCGTTGGAAACAGCTATATTAAAGCTTATCAGCCACTTGTGGAAAAACGCAAAGCCACTAAATACAGTGAATCAGAGCGACAATTTCAGCTATACCGGCGCGGTCGGTATGTGGAATTTAATTTGCTGTATGACCGCGGCACGCTGTTTGGTTTGCAAAGTTTTGGACGGACTAAATCTATTTTGATGTCGTTGCCGCCGTTAGTGAGCTGGGAGTATGATTATCAAGTGCCGGCGGGCAGTGCCGAGCAAAAATTGACCGATTATTATTTACAGCCACGAGATTGGGCAAATGCAACATAATATTGATGCAAAACGCCTATTATGCCCGCTGCCGGTGATTCGTTTGGGCGAAAAAATTGAGCAAATTCAGAGCGGCGATTTGGTTGAAATTATTGCTACCGACCCCGGAGTTTTGTTTGATATTCCCGCTTGGTGCAAGGTTCATGGGCATAAAATTCTCAAAATTAATGAAAAAACCGATGGGATTATTGTTATTCTTGTAGAAAAAATAGGGTAACATTTATTACTTTTTTGCATCAACAATAAAGCCTATTTTTTAAACTTTCACAAGGAGAAAACATGTCCGCACAAGATATAATGAAAATCATCAAGGATAACGAGGTTAAATTCGTTGATTGGCGTTTTACCGATACTAAGGGCAAAGAGCAGCATGTCAGCGTTCCGGCGCATACGATTGATGCTGGAAAATTGAGCGAGGGGCAAATGTTTGACGGCTCTTCAATCGCCGGCTGGAAGGACATTAACGACTCCGATATGATTTTACAACCCGACTTATCCACTGCGGTTTTAGACCCATTTACCGAGGAAAGCACGCTAATAATTCGCTGTGATATTGTTGAGCCGGCAGATATGAAAGGCTATGAAAAAGACCCGCGCTCAATTGCTAAAAAGGCTGAAAAATACCTTAACGACAGCGGCATAGGCGATTGTGCATATTTTGGGAATGAGCCTTAGCCGGCACGCCACTCCCCAGCCCTCAAGCAGCGGCATAGTTGCATTTATCTTGCATTTTGGTCCAATTTTGCTTTTGATTAAATCAAATGGAAATTCCACTTCTGAGCCCAAAATCACCA
>JAAOIF010000183.1 GCA_015163925.1 Candidatus Thioglobus sp. | reverse complement strand
ACATCAGCGGCTCAAGTTTCACCATAACCGGCAGCACAATAGATAATACTGAAATCGGCAATACCACACCTGCCGCTGCCACATTCACCTCTTTGGGATTTACTACTTTAAGCAAGAAGGCTGTCTGAGATTTATCCGAATTTTAATTTGAAAGATTCTTCCTCTGAGAGTTTTCCCGGCGACCACGCCACAGTGCTGCTGACTTGGTTGGGATATTGCTTGTTTTTTAGGCGTAATCGTTGGAGCTGGGCGGCGGCGTTTTTGGTGATATTTTTCTCATTGCCAAGACTAATTGCCGGCGCTCATTGGCTGAGTGATGTTTTGGTCGGCGGGCTGGCAATCGCTTTGGTGGCGCTGGCTTTCGGCTTATTTACGCCAGTGCTTAATCGCATAAATCAAATATTTAATACTATTGCAAATTACTTTTTCAGCCATTTTATTAAGACTTTTATTAAGCCTTTTATCAAGCAAAAATGAGCAAGCCAGAAGCCATTTATCGCCAAGATTATCAGCCCAGCGATTACCTAATTCACACCACCGAGCTGAGTTTTGAGCTGTTTGAAAATGAGACTTTGGTTACCGCAAAAGTGCATTATTACCAAAATCCAAAGGTAAAAAATCCGCCAAATTCTTTGTTTTTAAATGGTAAAAATTTAGAGCTAATTGAGATTTTAATTGATGGTTTCCAGCCGGATTATCAGCTGAAAAATGATGGTTTGCAGCTGAAAAATCTGCCTGCCGATTTTGTCTTGGAAATTACCACTAAAATTCACCCAGAAACCAACACCAGCCTCAACGGATTGTATAAAACAAGTGGCAATTTTTGCACCCAGTGTGAGGCGCACGGTTTTCGGCAAATCACTTATTATTTGGACCGTCCAGATGTGTTAAGTGTTTTCACCACGCGGATTACAGCCGATTTCAAGCGTTATCCGATTTTGCTGAGTAATGGCAATTTGCTTGAAAATCAGCCCGGCACAGCCACTTGGTTTGACCCTCACCCCAAGCCTTGCTACTTATTTGCTTTAGTGGCGGGCGATTTGGCGGTTTTGCAGGATACTTTTACTACTAAAAGTGGCGCTGAAGTGGCACTCAAAATTTATGTGGAAAAACATAATATTAGCAAAACTAAATTTGCAATGGAGAGCCTGAAACGCGCTTTTGCTTGGGATGAACGGCGTTTTGGCTTGGAATATGATTTGGAAATTTATATGATTGTGGCAGTTGATGATTTCAATATGGGCGCTATGGAAAATAAGGGGCTGAATATTTTTAATTCTAAATATGTGCTGGCAAACCCAGACACAGCAACGGATTCGGACTTTATTAATATTGAGGCGGTGATTGGGCATGAGTATTTTCACAACTGGACTGGCAATCGGGTAACTTGTCAGGATTGGTTTCAGCTCAGTCTGAAAGAGGGTTTGACGGTGTTTCGGGACCAGGAATTTACCAGTGATTTGCATGCTCGCTCAATCAAGCGAATTACCGATGTGAAGGCTTTACGCACTTTGCAATTTGCTGAGGATTCCGGCCCGATGGCGCATCCGGTCAGGCCTGAGTCTTATATTGAAATGAATAATTTTTACACCATGACCGTTTATGAAAAGGGCGCTGAGGTCGTCAGAATGATTCATACTTTGCTCGGTGAGGCTGGATTTCAGCGCGGTCTGAAGCTGTATTTTCAGCGTTACGACGGGCAAGCGGTAACGATTGATGATTTTGTGGAGGCGATGAGTGAGGCAAATAATTTTGATTTTGCCGATTTTATGGCTTGGTATTCCACCTCCGGCACGCCGCAAATTAGGATTAAAAATAGTGCTAATAAAATTACTATCAGCCAGCCGGATGAGCGCTTATTTCCGCTGAAATATGGGGTTTTGGACTGTGAGGGTTCCGAGCTGGAAAGTGGCGTTTTGATTATGAAAGGCAAGCAAAAACAGTTTGATTTCTCGCACTTGCCGGCTGATTGCAGATTTTCTTGGCTGCGGGATTTTTCTGCGCCGGTCAAGCTTAAACCTTAGCACAAAAGCAATCTCAGCAAAATGATGAAAAAAAAGCCAAATTGCAAGAGGATTTTTTAAATGATAAAAATGTGCAAAAATTACAACAAACTTTTCAAGCAAAAGTAGATTT
>JAAOIF010000182.1 GCA_015163925.1 Candidatus Thioglobus sp. | reverse complement strand
AGACGGTTATCTTTCTATTGACGAGCTAACCGGCGAGTTGGACATTTGGAAGAACTAAGAAATAAGTAATAAATAATAAAAAAGGCGAATTTAGGTTCGCCTTTTTTATGCAAAAAATCCAGGCTCGTTTTTAGTCTGAAAAGCATACTGCAAACCGGCTTTAGTTTCATCCATCATGCCCACAAAAGCAGGGTCTAAGTGTCCGATTGTAGGGCGCGCCATCGCCGATAAAATTCGCGGATGCACATCAGATGGCCCCGGCCCCATCAGAGTTCTAATCGGCGGATTGAATGATTTCATAGTTTTTAAGGTTAATAAAATTAAAGAAACTATTATAATTACTTGTATGAAAATTATTCAGCAATTACAGCAAATTTTGCCTAAGGAAATCGTGCTGACGGGGGCGGAAAATACTCGTGCTTTTGAGTGCGATGGGCTGAGTGTTTATCGGCAAAAACCATTGGCTGTGGTGCTGCCGGAAAATATTGAGCAAATCAAACAAGTGCTGAAAATTTGCCGCTTGCACAAAACTCCGATAGTCACTCGTGGCGCTGGAACTGGGCTGTCTGGCGGCGCTTTACCACTGGAAAAATCAATCGTTTTAGGCTTATCAAAACTCAATAAAATCACAGAAATTGATGTCAAAAATCGGCTGGCAATAGTTGAGCCGGGGGTCAGAAATATTGCCATTAGTGAGGCTGTGGCGCGGCACGGATTGTATTATGCGCCGGACCCATCAAGCCAGATTGCTTGCACGATTGGCGGTAATGTGGCGGAAAATTCTGGCGGCGTGCATTGCCTAAAATACGGGCTGACGGTGCATAATGTGGAGGCGTTAAAAGTGTTATTAATGGACGGCGAGGAACTGGAATTCAGCCGCAAAAATGATGGCTTAGGCTTGCTGGCGTTGATGAATGGCTCGGAGGGCTTGCTCGGAATTATCACTCAAATCACGGTCAAACTCACCAAAATTCCGCAGCTCGCTCGGGTGGTAATGGCAGGATTTTCATCGGTCAGAACTTGCGCTGAGGCGGTGGCAGAAATCATCAAAGCCGGCATAATTCCCGCCGGTCTGGAAATGATGGATGCCTTTGCAATTGAGGCGGCAGAAGGCTTTGCGCAGGTCGGCTATCCGCTGGATGCTAAGGCTTTGCTGCTCTGTGAATTGGACGGCTCGGAGGCGATTGTGGAGCAGGAAGTGCAAAAAGTGTTGCAGATTTTGGCAGCTGCTACGACTTTGAAAGTGTCAAAAAATGAGTCTGAGCGGCTGAATTTATGGAAGGGTCGGAAGGCGGCATTCCCTGCTGTGGGGCGGCTTTCGCCAGATTATTATTGTATGGACGGCACGATTGCGCGGCGGCATTTAGCGTTAATGTTGGAAAAAATTAACGACTTGAGCCAAAAATATTCTCTGCGGGTGGCGAATGTTTTTCACGCCGGAGATGGCAATTTGCATCCGCTGATTTTGTATGATGCAAGTGTGGCTGGCGAGTTGGAAAAAACCGAAGAATTTGGAATGGAAATCCTCAAACTTAGCGTTGAATTAGGCGGCTCAATCACCGGCGAACACGGCGTTGGCGTGGAAAAACTTAGTGCCATGTGCCATCAATTTAGTGCAAAAGAATTAAGTATTTTTCATCAAATCAAGGCAGCATTTGACCCTGAAAATTTGCTAAATCCGGGCAAAGCAGTGCCAGAATTACACCGCTGTGCTGAGCTTGGAAATATGCACATTCATCAGGGAAAGCTTGCGCACCCGGAGCTGGAGCGATTTTGATGAGCCGAATTGCCGAATTGCAACAATTAGTCAAAGCCGCAGACGGCTTGAAAGTCAGCAGCAGCCTGATAAATTACGCCGGCGTGCTGGAATATTATCCGGAGGAATTGGTGATAACGGTCAAATCTAGCACAACAATCGCCGAGCTGCAAACCGCGCTGGCAAAGCATAATCAAGCCCTGCCATTTTTTGTAAAATCGCCACAGCAAAGCATCGGCGCGGCTTTCGCACTCGGGGCGGAGGATTTGTCCGATGCTGTGCTTGGGGTGAAAATTATAGATGGCACAGGCGAGCTGCTATTCTCAAAATGGTTTAAAAACTTGAACGTCAAGTACTCACTTATTAAAGCCTTCGCAACATTCT
>JAAOIF010000181.1 GCA_015163925.1 Candidatus Thioglobus sp. | reverse complement strand
GCTGGAACGGACTTATGATGAATGGAAATATTCGGCCTATGCGCAAAATAATATTCAGTGCCAAGACTGCCATATGGTGCCTGTGGAGACGGCAATTCGGGTGGCTGATGAGATGAAACCATCGTTAATTTTTTCAATTTCTGCCGCATCCATAGTTTTAATTTCTTGGGTAATTTTCATTGAGCAAAATTTCGGTCCGCACATGGAGCAAAAATGCGAAGTTTTTGCCGCTTGCTTGGGCAGGGTTTCATCGTGATATTTCCGTGCTGTGTCTGGGTCTAAGCCGAGATTAAATTGGTCTTCCCAGCGAAATTCAAAGCGCGCTTTGCTGAGTGCATTATCCCGTATTTGCGCCCCCGGATGCCCTTTCGCAAGGTCGGCGGCATGTGCGGCGATTTTATAAGCGATGATGCCCTGCTTCACATCGTCCTGATTAGGCAAACCCAGATGCTCTTTTGGAGTCACATAACACAGCATCGCGCAGCCATACCAGCCGATTTGCGCCGCCCCAATCGCCGAAGTAATATGGTCATAACCCGGGGCAATATCGGTGGTCAGCGGCCCCAGAGTGTAAAACGGCGCCTCACCGCACTCGGCAAGTTGCTTTTCCATATTTTCCTTAATCATCTGCATCGGCACATGTCCCGGCCCCTCAATAAAAGTTTGCACATCATATTTCCAAGCGATTTTAGTCAGCTCGCCAAGCGTTTCTAATTCGCCAAACTGCGCCGCATCATTCGCATCAGCAATACAGCCCGGACGCAGCCCATCGCCAAGCGAAAAAGTCACATCGTAGGCTTGCATAATCTGGCAAATATCCTCAAAATGCGTGTAAATAAAACTCTCGGTATGGTGCGCCAGACACCACTTTGCCATAATTGAACCACCTCTTGAGACGATGCCGGTAGTCCGCTCAATCGTCAGCGGCACATATTTCAGCCGCACTCCAGCGTGAATAGTAAAATAATCCACTCCCTGCTCGGCTTGCTCAATCAGAGTATCACGAAATACTTCCCAAGTTAAATCCTCTACCACGCCGCCGACCTTCTCCAAAGCTTGATAAATCGGCACAGTTCCAATCGGCACCGGCGAATTACGAATAATCCATTCCCGAGTTTCGTGGATATTTTTGCCAGTAGACAAATCCATAATCGTATCCGCCCCCCAGCGAATGCCCCAGAGCATTTTATCAACCTCTTCCTCAATGCTTGAACCGAGCGCCGAATTGCCAATATTACCGTTGATTTTGACCATAAAATTACGCCCAATAATCATCGGCTCAGTCTCAGGATGATTGATATTTGCAGGAATCACAGCCCGCCCCCGAGCCACCTCATCGCGGACAAATTCAGCGGTAATTTCCTGAATATTTGCCCCAAAACTCTCGCCTGAGTGCTGCCCGATTTGGTCTTTGTAGTCTTGTAATTTGCAATTTTCACGCACGGCAATAAATTCCATTTCCGCAGTAATAATGCCTTGTTTCGCATAAAACATTTGGCTGACATTTTTGCCGGTTTTAGCCATTTTCGGCTTGTGCAAATGCTCAAAACGCAAGGCCTCTAATTCCACATTTTCCAAGCGCTGATTAGCAAAATTTGAACTGTAATTCTCTAAAGTTTCAGTGTCTCCCCGAGCATCAATCCAGCCGCCACGAACAGGCTTTAGCCCCTGCCGCAAGTTGATTTTCGCCTCCGGGTCGGTATAAATTCCGGAAGTGTCATATACGAAAATAGGGTCGTTTTTTTCCGCTAATTCGCCGATAGTATCGGTCAGGCTAATTTTGCGCATCGGCACTTGAATATCGGCATTTGAGCCTTCAATATAAATTTTTTCAGAATTAGGAAACGGCTTAATAAACGCCTGTTTGACGCTTGACATTTGCTTTAAAGTTGCATTATTTTGGCTCATTTGGAATAATTTATTAAAAACTAAAATGCAATTTTAACCTGTTTTTGTAATGGAAATAAATTCAATGCTAACGGATAAAAAATAGGGTATGATTTCCACTTTCAACTTTTAAAAACCAATGGAACTATTATGAAAAATCTTAACAAATTCAACCAACTTTTTGCCTTATCAATTCTCTCAATTCTCACTCTAAGCCTTGCAAACTGCGGCAGCTCCACTAATGCGGGGGGGGGGGGCTTCTGCAGGCGTTGAAATAACCAGCCCTCCAACAG
>JAAOIF010000180.1 GCA_015163925.1 Candidatus Thioglobus sp. | reverse complement strand
AAAGTTTGGTCAAAGGCTGATTTAATGGCAAAAGGCAAGCAAGTTTATACCGCTGATTTTTGAACCAATAAAGCATAAAAATTGTAAGCAAAATTACCGCTAAAAAAATCACCAACCACCAGCCCCAAGCCAGCTGCCAGCCAATATCGCCGGTGTGAATATCTTTTAATTGTGATAAATCTGAATTTGGCATAATTTATAAATCAGGCACGATTTTTGATAAATCAATCGTGGTGGAAATTTGCTGTAATTGGATTTTATTATTCTTGCAAAATTTGGTCAAAAATGTTAGTTTTTCAGTAAAAAAATTACGATAAATTGCTCGGTTTCCAGCACTTCTAAGGCTCATTTTTTGTATCATATTATTGCCGCTAACCCAGTAGTCATCTGCCTTAGGCGGATTTTGCTCCAACGGGTCATAGACAAAATTAAACAAAACTTGATTGCGTTTTGAAAGCCGAGTAGCCCAAGCTTGTGCCTTGGCGTTAAACTCAAAAAAATCACTAATAATAATGGTCAAATTGCCCGATTTTGCAACGCGACTAAGACGCGATAATGCAAATTCCAGAGTGTTGAATTTGGAGTTTTGCTGAGTATTTTTATTAGGATTATCAATGTCTTGCAAGGCTTTTTTGTGCAAATCAACCAGCTTGCAAATCAACAAATTGATGCCGGTTTTGGGGCTTTTTGGCTTGATTTCAAAATGATGATTTTGACTATAAATAATTGCGCCGATTTTGTCGTCAGATTGCAAGGCCAAAAATGCAAATAATGTGGCAAGCCTTGCTGCAATCACTGATTTGAAGGCTTTTTTGCTGGCAAATAACATACTGGAATTCAGGTCAATTAGCAAAAAAATTGGTCTCTGGCGTTCTTCTTTGTAAGTTTTTATGTAGGTTTTTTGCAGTCTGGCGGAGCTTTTCCAATCAATTGAGCGAATGTCATCGCCGAATTGGTATTGGCGAATTTGGTCAAAATCCATTCCTTGCCCTAAAATTTTGCTGCGTCTGTTGCCTAAGTTATTGTTTTTAATAGCTTTATTGCTAATAACGGCAGGCACTAATTGCCCAACATTTATCAATTCGCCTCTGCTTAAATCAACGCCGACAGTCATCAGATTTTCAATTTACACCGAGCCGACAGAGGAAAGTAGCGTTGCAATGGCGGCGTTTTTGCTGATGCCACGCGTTTGAGCGTCAAATGTCAAAATAATCCGATGGCGCAAAACATCAAATGCCATCGCCCGCACATCATCGGGGCTGACGAAATCGCGATTTTGCAAATACGCATACGCCCGAGCCGTTTTATCAAGGGCAATACTGGCTCGGGTGGAAGCGCCATATTCAAATAAATCGGCGAGTTTTTTGTCATATTTTTCGCCAAATCTGGTGGCTTGGACGATGTTGAGCAAATACAATTCCACCTGCTCATCCATATGCACTTTTGCCACCTCAGCCCTTGCTGCTAATAGGTCTTTGGGCTTTAACTGCTTAGGAATACTTGGCGTAATTCCTGCCTCATCTCGTAGTAATTGCAGAATTTTAGTCTCAGTTTTGATGCTCGGATAACCGACCTCCGTGTGCAATAAAAATCTATCAAGTTGCGCCTCGGACAGCTCATAAGTGCCCTCTTGCTCAATCGGATTTTGGGTCGCCATTACCAAAAACATTTGCTCTAATTTATGCGTTTGCCCGGAGACGGTAATTTGCTTTTCCGCCATCGCCTCAAGCAAAGCCGACTGAACTTTTGCCGGCGAGCGGTTGATTTCATCGGCGAGAATAAAATTGTTAAATAATGGCCCTTTGATGAATTCAAATTCCGAATTTTGCGCCTTGTAAATTTGCGCTCCGGTGAGGTCAGATGGCAGCAAATCAGGGGTAAATTGCACCCGCCCGAGGCTGGCTTCAATGCCGTCACTCAGCGCTTTTATGGCTCTGGTTTTGGCAACTCCGGGCGGCCCCTCAACCAGCAAATGCCCATCACACAACAGGGAAATCAGCATAGTATTTATGAGTTTTTCTTGTCCTAAAACTTCACAATTTAGGTAATTTGATAGATTTTGAATAGGCTGCATATTTGTAAAAAGTTGATTAAATTAAATTGCCAGACTCAGCGCTGATGAATTTATTCGCAAAATTCTGCTGGATAAATTACAAGTCAGATTTTGCCTCATCGGCGATGATTTC
>JAAOIF010000017.1 GCA_015163925.1 Candidatus Thioglobus sp. | reverse complement strand
CTCAAGAGGCGCGTGAGATTTATCCGGCGATGGTCAGCGAGCTGAAAAAAGACTTGCTCGGCATCAGCAGCAGCACTCTAATTCCTATTTTGGTGAAAGGTTTTCAAGAGCAGCAAACCGATATAAACAGCCTCACAGCGGCGATTGAGGTAAATCAAAATGATATAAATATAAATAAAAATCTGAAAATTCACAGCAAAACTTTGGTTGATGAGCAAAATAATTTATACGCAAATAGCCTGAAACTTGAAAGTAATATTGAGCTGGAAAATGATGAATTTAGCATCAAACGTTCTGATAGAATGGGCAATCTGATGAGTGTCAGGACTGCTAAAATAATGGATGAAAATGCTCAAGGATATTTATCGGTAAAGGATAGCATTGAAGAAGGCGTGGAAGGCTTGGTGCATATGAGCGAAATGGATTGGACGAATGTGAATGCGCGCCCATCTAAAATCGTCAAACTCGGTCAAGAGGTAAGTGTGGTTGTGCTTGATGTGCAAGAATCCAAACAGCGGATTTCTCTGTCAATGAAGCAAGCGCAGGAAAATCCTTGGCAGGTGTTTGAGGCAACTCATAATAAGAATGATAAAATTACCGTTAGCGTCAAATCCATTACTGATTTCGGGCTGTTTGTTGGTCTGCCGGGCGGGATTGACGGGCTGATTCACTTGGCAGATATTTCTTGGGACAAGCAATCTGGCGAGGAATTAGTGGCAAATTACACCAAGGGGCAAGAGCTTGAAGTGGTGATTTTGAATATTGATTCTGAAAAAGAACGCATTTCCTTAGGGGTTAAGCAGTTAGCACAAGACGATTTTATGACTTATATTTCTGCTAATAAAAAAGGTTCAATCGTCAAAGGAATTATTGAAAAAGTTGATGCAAAAGGCGCTGTGGTCACTTTGGCAGATGAGATTACTGGCTATTTGAAGGCTGGCGAAATTTCTGAGGAACGGGTGGATGACGCAGCTATGATGCTGAAAATCGGCGAAGAAGTAGAGGTAATTATTACTAATATTGACAAAAGGTCGCGAAATATTTCCGTCAGCATTAAAGCCAAAAATTCAGCCGATGAGAAGGCAGCAATGGTGGATTACAAAAAGCAAAGTTCTGAGGAAGTAACCGGTTCTACTTTGGGCGATTTGCTCAAAAAAGCCAAAAAATAACGGCGGATTTGGCTGATTTTTGTATGAAAAAAACCGACTTAATTCTTAAATTATCTAATAATTCCAAACTCTTCAAAGCAGACTCAAAAGCCTGCGTTGAGCTGATTTTAAAAGCCTTAACCGATGGCATTGTTTCCGGCAAAGGCGTTGAAATCAGAGGCTTTGGCGGCTTTTACAAAAAACACCGAAAAGCACGAATCGGCATTAATCCTAAAACTGCTGAAAAAACCCAAGTGGATGAGAAATTTGTGCCATTTTTCAAGCCCGGAAAACTGCTCAGAGAGTTAGTAAATCAGGATAATTTGTAAAATCGTTACTGTATAATTTATGCTTTTTTGGGGCGTTAGCTCAGTCGGTAGAGCACCGGACTTTTAATCCGATGGTCGAGCGTTCAAATCGCTCACGCCCCACCATATTCCCAAATGGTTTCCGAGTGAAGCCTTTTTTTACAACAAAATAAATCACAAAATAAATCACAAAATAAACAAAATGAAAATTAAAAAAGACTTGGTAGTGGAAATGCATTACACCTTAAAAAACGCTGCCGGAGAGGTAATTGATTCATCAAAAGGGCAAGAGCCAATGCCGTTTTTGCAAGGGCATGGCAACATAATTCCGGGCTTGGAAAAGGCACTTGAGGGCTTGGAAACTGGCGAGAATTGTGAAGTTTCGGTTGAGGCAAAAGACGGCTACGGCGAATATCAGCCTGAGGCAGTGCAAAAAATTCCGCTGGAGGCGCTAAAAGGCATTGATAATTTGGCTGTGGATATGGAATTGAGCTCTCAGGACGACAAGGGAAATTCCTTTATTGTAAGGGTGAAATCTATTGAAAAAGAGGCGGTAACCGTTGATGCAAACCATCCGCTGGCTGGCGAAACTTTGCATTTTTCCGTTAGTATTGAAAATGTTAGGGCTGCCACAAAAGACGAATTAGAGCATGGGCATGTGCATTCTGGCGGCTGTTCGCATTAGAATTTTTGCAAATATATGACGGCAAAATGTCCATTGTGTTTTGAAAATCAGGTGCAAATTTATTGTCAAAACAATTCTAAAAACGATTTAAAAGACTATTTGCATTGCCAGAAATGTGATTTGGTTTTTGCCGAAAAAGCCTTTCATCTAAGCAAATCTGAGGAAAAAGCTCGTTACGATTTGCATCAAAATAATTCAGCTGACTTGAAATATCGGCAATTTTTATCACAAGTTTTTGACCCAGTTATTCAGCTAATTCCGCCAAATTCTAAGGGGCTGGATTTTGGCTCTGGTCCGGGTCCTACTTTGTCTGAAATGTTTTCACAGCGGGGTTTTAGCGTTGATTTGTTTGATAAATTCTATGCTAATAATCCAGCAATTTTTGCCAATAAATACGATTTTATTACGGCAACTGAGGTGGCTGAACATCTGGCAGAGCCCGGATTTGAGCTTGGCAGATTGTATGAAATGTTAGAGGTTGGCGGGATTTTGGCGCTGATGACGAAAATGCTTAATCCGAATATTGATTTCAAATCGTGGTATTATAAGGACGACCCGACCCATATTTGTTTTTTTAGCGAGCGGACGATGCGTTTTTTGGCTAAATTTTGGGGTGCAAAAGTGGAATTTCAGAATGAAAATGTAGTGTTATTTTTTAAACAAAATTGATGAAAATTATGCAAAAAACTAATAATATTTGGCTGGCAAAAATCAAAAATATTGGATTATTATTTTGCCTTTTAGCACTTAATTCACAAGCTCAAAACTCAGCTGCAACGGGCAATCCAGCCATTATTGACATCAGCACTACGGAGCTGGAAAATTTGCTTAATACTAATCCGAATGCGCTGCTGATTGATGTCCGCACTCAGCGGGAAATTAATATTACTGGCAGCATTTTGCGAGGTCAAAATATCAATATTCCCAGAGGCTGGCTGGAGTTTAGAATTGCTGGCGAAGCGCCTGATAAAAACACTCCGATTGTGGTTTATTGTGGGCAAAATCTGCGTTCGCCGTTAGCGGCAAAAACCTTGCTGGATATGGGTTATAGCAATGTGAAAAATTATTCAGCTGGCTATTTTGCATGGCAAAAAGCTGGCAATCCGGTGAGAATTAGCGACTATGAAATTGATAATATTTTGTACCGAAAACCCGTCAAAGTGGCAAGCAATATTTACTCCGCAATCGGTGCTGCCCAGCCGTCTACTTACGAGAATTCTAACCATAATAACAACCTCTCATTTATTATTACTACTGATGGCGTTTTGGTGTTTAACGCAGGCGGCAGCTACCTTTTAGCCAAAGCGTTGCACGCGGAAATTCGGAAAATCACCGAGCAGCCGGTTAAAATTGTAGTGTTGGAAAATGCACAAGGGCATGCGATTTTGGGCTCTAATTATTGGCGTCAGCAAGGTGCTAAAATTATCTCTCATCGGCTGGCGAAAGAGGAAATTATCAAGGCTGGGGACGAGATTTTTGAACAGACAAAAAACCGCATTGGCGATAAAATATCAGGCACAAAAGTGGTGCTGCCAGATGAGGTTTTTGAGGATAAAAAAGTGTTGAAAATGGGCAAAACTACCATTGAACTTTTGCAATTAGGGCCTTCCCATTCGGCGGATGATATTATGCTTTGGCTGCCTGCGCAAAAAATTCTAATCAGCGGTGATACCGCCTTTAACGAGCGATTGCTGCCGGTATTTGTGCATACTCACACCGGCGAATGGATTACAACTTTGGACAAATTAGCAACGCTTAATCCTAAAATTATCATCCCCGGGCACGGGCCTCCGACCGATTTGGCGACTGTAATGAAATTCACCAAAAATTATTTAATTTATATGCGCCAGCAGGTGGAGAAAATTTTGGATGCGGACGGCAGCTTAGATGACGCTTACAATATCGACCAAAGTCAGTTTAGAAATTGGGGCACTTACCGAGAATTATATCGCCAAAATGCCGGTCGGATTTTTCGGCAAATGGAGTTTGAATAAAGCTCTTGCTAACTGATTAAATTCAGGTAATTTTGATAGCGTTTTGGATGGATTTTGCCTGATTTTACAGCAGTTTTAACAGCACAATTTGGCTCATTAATATGGGTGCAATTTCTGAATTTACAGTTGCCGAAAAAGGGCTTAAATTCCCTAAATCCATTCAGGATTTCCCCGGCGCTCAAATCGTCTAACTGAAACTCCATAACCCCCGGCGAATCAACTAAATTGCCCCCTGAGGCAATCCGATAAAGAGTAGTATTTGTGGTGGTATGCTTGCCCAATTTAGTCTTTTTGGAAATCTCATTAATACGCAAATTCAGCTGCGGAATCAGGGCATTTATCAAGGACGATTTGCCGACCCCAGATTGCCCTAAAAACAGCTGAGTTTTATTCTTCAAATTCGCCTTAAATTCGTCAATATTAATTTTTTCCTTAACACTCAAATAATCCACCGTGTAGCCAGCCGCCTGATACATTGCAAAATCCGCCTTCACAGCTTGAATATTTTTCGCCAATTCAATCTTATTTACCAGAATACTAATCGGCAAATTAGCGTTTTGAGCGATGATTAAATAGCGGTCAATCAGCTCAAACTGATAATGCGGCTGCAAGGCTACAATTAGGAATAATTGGTCAATATTTGCGGCAATCAATTTCTGCCCGCGCCGCAGCTGATTATCCCGTTCCAGCAGGGCAGTAACCACACCCTCGCCGGCATTTAGCGGCTGAAAAAGCACTCGGTCTCCAGCCACTGAAAGCTCAATATTTTGCCTGCCGGTGCAACTCAACAAATCACCTGATTTGGACTCAACCAATAAGTGCTGACCAAAACGCGTAATCACCAGTCCCACTTGCTCTTTGCTTGAATTTTTAGTGTTATTTTTTGCTTGATTTTCCACTTTATTTGCCGCTTTTTCTGCTCTAAAAATCCGTTCGTTTTGGATTTTTTCAATTCGCCATTTTTGCCGCCGAGTCAGGCTCAAAGCGTTTTTTTCAACTGGTTAATGCGGACTGAGGCGCTCGGGTGCGAATCGTGGAAGGCGGAATACAAATAATCCGGCGTTAGCGTTGCGGCATTATCCCGATAAAGTTTGACCAAAGATGAGATTAAATCCTTGCTGTTAGTGTGTTTTGCGGCAAAAGCATCGGCTTGAAATTCATACTTTCTGGAAAGATAATTACTAATCGGGGCGATGAAAAAACTAAAAATCGGAGCGCTTAAAGTGAATAAAACCAAAGCCGTATAATCGGACATTTTCTCAACTCCAAGCCCATGAAAAAACCAAGTTTGATTGATTAAATATCCCAGCAAAGCCAAGCCCAGCAAGGAAGTTGCAAAAGAGACAAACATATTTTTGCGAATGTGCTGATGATGAAAATGCCCGAGCTCATGGGCTAAAATCGCCTCAACTTCCGCATCCTCCATACCTTTTAGCAAAGTGTCAAAAAACACAATTCGCTTGTTTTTGCCGATGCCGGTGAAGTAGGCGTTGCCGTGAGATGAGCGTTTTGAGCCATCCATCACAAAAATTCCATCACTTTTAAAACCAGTTCTTTGCAATAAATTATCAATTTTTGCCTTTAATTCTAGGCGAGCCGAAAGTACGCCGAATTACTGCTGCAATCAAGGGTCATTACGCCAAAACATCTGCTGAAATCGGCTTAGGCTTGTGGGAATTTAGAGTGAATGAGGCGGATTTGAACCAAGAAAATAACCTTGATGTTTCCTTATTTGGCGCCGGACATTTCGTTGATGTAACCGCTAAATCCAAAGGAAAAGGCTATCAGGGCGGGGTTAAACGCCATAATTTTTCCATGCAAGATGCCACTCACGGCAACTCAATTTCGCATCGGGCAATCGGTTCAACCGGTCAATGCCAAGACCCCGGGCGGGTTTTTAAGGGCAAAAAAATGGCAGGACAAATGGGCAACGAGCAAGTTACCGAAGAATGTTTGGAGGTCATCAGAGTTGATAATGATAAAAATTTATTGTTAGTGAAAGGTGCAATTCCCGGCTCAAAAAGTGGCTTTGTGAAAGTGATTTTATCTGCCAAAAAAGACAAAGTTAATAATAATATTAGCAAGCAAATTCAAGCCCAGCAAGACCAACAGGCGGCTGAGGCGGAAGTTGCAGAAGTGGCAGAAGTAGAAAAAGTGGAAGAAAAAGTAGTAGCAAAAGTAGAAGAGAAAGCAACAGAAAAAACAACAGAAACTGCCGCTCCGGAGGCAACAGAAACTGCTCCAGAGGCTGAAAAAGTGGAAACAAAAGAGGCTGAAAAAGTAGAAAAAGTGGAAGCAAAAGAGGCAGAAATTGCCCCAGAGGCAGCGGCTGATGAGGCTGAAAATACTGCTCCGGAGGCAACAGAAAAAACAACAGAAATTGCTCCAGAGGCTGAAAAAGAAGTAATTGAAACTGCTCCAGAGGCTGAAAAAGTGGAAACAAAAGAGCCTGAAAAAGTGGAAAAAGTGGAAGAAAAAGTAGAAACAAAAGAGCCTGAAAATACTACTCCAGCGGACGAAACTGAGCCTAAAGCTTAAATGAGAATTTGAAAATGAAACTAAAAATATTAAATCTTAGCACCAATAAAACCACGAGCAAAGAGGTTGCCGGCAGCTTGTTCGCCAGAGATTTCAACCAATCGCTGGTTCATCAGGTAACCACTGCTTATATGGCTGGCGGGCGGCAGGGTTCTAAGGCGCAGAAAAATCGCTCAACAGTAAGTGGCGGCGGCAAAAAACCTTGGGCGCAAAAAGGCACAGGCCGCGCCAGAGCTGGCACTTCACGCAGTCCGATTTGGCGCAGCGGCGGAGTTACATTTGCCGCACAGCCGAAAAGTTATGCGCAAAAAGTCAATAAAAAAATGTATAAGGGCGCTATCAGCGTGATTTTTTCGGAATTAGTAAGAACTAAGCGTTTGAAAATTGTGGATGATTTTGGCATTAAAACTGCAAAAACCAAAAATATTACCAATTTATTGCAAACTCTGAAGATTAAAGATGCCTTATTAATGAGCGCCGAATTGGATGAAAATTTGTATTTATCTTCGCGAAATTTATACAATGTCGGCGTTTGTGATACCCAAAGTATTGACCCTGTAAGCCTTATCGGCTATGAAAATGTGGTGATTACAAAAGAGGCATTAAAGAAAATTGAGGCGCAATTATGAACCAAGAAAAAGTATTAAAAACCTTGCTGGCGCCGATTGTTTCGGAGAAATCTACCGAGCTCTCAAGCGTCAATCAATATGTCTTTAAAGTGCGTTCTGACAGTAATAAAAAGGAAATTAGAGCCGCCGCCGAGGCGTTATTTGGAGTAGATGTGGCAAATGTTACAACTCTAAATGTTAAGGGCAAAAAGAAGATTTTTAAGGGCAAAACTGGCCGCCGAGTGAATTGGAAAAAGGCGATGATACCTAAAACCTTAGTGGCAGATGGGTTTGAGGTGATGGTTTATACGAATGATGATTTGATTATTGCCAAAGAATTGGAGGCGATTGGCTGCTGTGCGATTATGCCGCTTGCCTCGCTAATCGGCTCTGGGCAAGGGATTGCGAACCCGGCGAATATTAAAATGATTAAGCAAAATGCAGGCGTGCCGGTGCTGGTGGATGCCGGAATTGGCTGTGCTTCTGATGCTGCAAAGGCGATGGAGCTGGGCTGTGACGGGGTTTTGATGAATTCGGCGATTGCTAATGCGCAAAATCCAGTGCTGATGGCAAGTGCGATGAAATATGCGGTGATTGCCGGGCGGGAGTCGTTTTTGGCTGGCAGAATGCTGAAAAAAGCTTACGCCTCCGCCTCTTCGCCGCTGGAAAATTTGCTTTAAAACTTGATTTAAAATGGATTTTTCCAACACTCTTACAACTTTAAAACAACAAAATTTGTATCGTCAAATAGCGCCAAACAGCTCGGCGGTGAATTTTTGTTCAAACGATTATTTGGGCTTAAAAACCAATCCGCAAGTGGTTGAGGCGTTTAAATCTGGGGCGGATAAATTTGGTGTGGGTGCTGGTGCATCGCATTTGCTCGGCGGGCATTTTCCGGCTCATCAGGCATTGCAAGAGGCGCTGGCGGATTACACCGGGCAGCAAAAAGCGTTATTATTTTCAACCGGATATATGGCGAATTTAGGCGTGTTTTCGGCGCTCAAAAATGAGCTGGATTGGGCCTTGCAAGACAAGCTAAATCACGCCTCGCTGCTGGATGCAAATCAGCTGATAGGCTTGCCACTGCAGCGTTATTTGCATAATGATATTTACTCATTGGAGCAGAAAATTGCCAAGCAATCTGGGTCCGGTTTGGTTGCTACCGACAGCGTTTTTAGTATGGATGGCGAGCGCGCAAAAATCACAGATATTGCAAATATTACTACTAAATCCAAGGCGATTTTTTACCAAGACGATGCCCATGGTTTTGGGGTTTTTGAGCCGCTAATTCCCAAGCATTCAATTTATATGGCAACGCTTGGCAAGGCGGCTGGGACGATGGGGGCGTTTGTGGCAGGGAGTGCGGATTTGGTTGATTTTATTATGCAAAAATCGCGCCCATATATTTTCACTACGGCGATTGCACCGGCGATTTGCGTGGCGACTTTGCAAAGTTTGGAGCTGATAAAACAGGGCTCACAGCAAGCAAAATTATTTAGTAATATTGAGTTTTTTAGCCAATTTGCAGCCGAGTTGGATTTGCCAATTCAGCCTTCTGAAAGTGCTATCCAGCCGCTGATTCTTGGCGAAAATCACAAGGCTTTGGAAGTTGCAAAACAGTTGCTGGCGGCGGGTTTTTATGTGCCAGCCATTCGCCCGCCGACCGTCGCTAAAGGCACAGCACGGCTGAGAATTAGCCTAAATTCTGAGCATACTAAAAGCCAAATTGAGCAATTATTAACCCAAATTAAAAATGCTTTATAGCCAAACCAGCGGCAGCGGAGAGGACTTAGTTTTGCTGCACGGCTGGGGTTTTAGCGCTGATTTGTTTGCGGATTTAGTGGCAAAATATCAGCACAAATATCGCCTCACCGTAATTGACCTGCCCGGGCATGGACGAAGCGATGAGGTGGCTGGCGGGGCGGAAAATTGGTGCGCTGAAATTATTAATAATTTGCCGACTAATCCAATTTTGCTAGGCTGGTCGCTGGGCGGTTTGCTGGCGATTTCTATTGCTCGTCAGTTGCCGCTGAAAGGCTTGATATTAGTGGCTTGCAGCCCAAATTTTATTCAAAATAAGCATTGGAATTTTGGCATTCCGGCGGATAATTTTAGGCAATTTAATACTAATTTAAAGGCTGATTTTTCCAAAGGTTTGCGCCGTTTTGTCAGTTTGCAAAGTAATAATAAAAAGCAAATTAAGGCGTTAAATCAATCAATTAGCCGATTTCCAGCCAGCACTCAGGCGCTAAATCAGGGCTTGGAAATTTTGCTTAATACTAATTTATTGGATGAATTTCAACAGCTAAAAATTCCGATAAAAGTGATTTTAGGGGAAAATGATACTTTAGTTCCAAGCCAGATTTCCGCTTGGTATAAGGCTTGTGGCGTAGATGTCAAAATTCTAAAGACTGGGCATTTGCCGTTTTTGGATGAAAATTTTCAGTTGTGATTTTAGCTCGGGCAGGTTTTTACTAAAGTATAATTCTTGCAAAAAAAGGGGCAAATATGGATATTAAAGTTGGCGTTATTATGGGTTCAAAATCGGATTGGCCGACTATGAAATATGCGGCTGAGATGTTGCAAAAGCTTGGCGTGGCGCACGAGGTGAAGGTAATTTCCGCCCATCGGACACCTGATTTGATGTTTGAATATGCCGCTAAAGCAAGTCAGCGGGGGCTGAAAGTTATCATCGCTGGAGCAGGCGGGGCGGCGCATTTGCCCGGAATGGTGGCTGCGAAAACCATCGTTCCGGTGCTTGGCGTGCCGGTAAAATCCAAAGCTTTGAGTGGGCAGGATTCGCTTTTGTCAATTGCTCAAATGCCTGCTGGAGTGCCGGTTGGAACTCTGGCGATTGGCGAGGCTGGGGCAAAAAATGCTGGAATTTTAGCAGCTCAAATAGTGGCAAATGAGGATGAAAATGTCAAAACAAAAGTGGCTGATTTTCGCAAAAAACAGACCCAAGATGTTTTGGATAATCCAAATCCGCAATGAATATTGGCATTATCGGCACTGGGCAACTCGGCAGAATGCTGGCACTTTCTGGCTATCCGCTCGGTTTTAATTTTGGATTTTTAGGCGATAAAAACTCGCCTTGTGGAGGTTTGGGAGAAATATTTGACAGCCTTGAAGAGTTGGAAAATTTCGCCGATGTGATAACTTATGAGAGCGAAAATACTGCTGTGGATTTGCTCAAAAACTTAAAAAAACCCATTTATCCAAGCGAAAAATCACTATTTATCAGCCAGCACCGAGGCCGTGAAAAAGCCTTATTTGAAGAGTTGAAAATCCCCTGCGCGCCTTACAAAATCGTCAATTCAGAGGCTGATTTGCAAGCCGCAGTGGAGCAAATTGGCTTGCCGGCAATCCTCAAAACCACAACTGACGGCTATGACGGCAAGGGGCAATTTTTCATAAAATCTGCCAAGCAAATTACTCAGGCTTGGGCAAGTATGAGTGGCGTGGAATCTGTTTTGGAGAGCTTTGTGAATTTCAAGCGAGAGCTGTCCCTGATTGCTGTGCGGGGGATTGGCGGCGAGCATAAATATTATCCTTTGGTTGAAAATCTGCACCGCCAAGGGATTTTGCGACTGACCACCGCGCCGGCGAAAAATATTAAGCCGGAAATTG
>JAAOIF010000179.1 GCA_015163925.1 Candidatus Thioglobus sp. | reverse complement strand
TTGAGCGATAAGCCCGCTCGGAGTTGAGAATTGGCTCTTTATTAACTTTGCTCGGATGCTTAAATTCATCATATCCCGTTTCTGGCAAAAATAAAAATGTTTCTGCCATTTTGCAACAGCTGAATATCGGCAAAATCAAGCAAATTATTAGTTATTAATTATGTTATTTTTAGCCCTCATTTTCGGACTTATTATTGGCAGTTTTTTGAATGTGATAATTTATCGCTTGCCGCTGAATTTGCAGGGAAAAAATTATAGTATTATTTCTCCCAGCCGTTCCATTTGCCCTAATTGTCAAGTCCCATTAGGCTTTTGGCAACTTTTACCGCTGCTGAGTTTTATCATTCAAAAAGGCAAATGCAAAAGTTGCAAGGCAAAAATCAGCTGGCAATATCCAATTATTGAATTGATTTCAGCAGTAATTTCAGTATTGATAATTGCCAGATTTGGCATAGGTTTTGAGGCATTTTTCTATCTGCTTTTTGGCTATATTTCCATCACTTTATTTATCATTGATTTTAAGCATCAGCTGCTGCCAGATGTTTTAACACTTGGATTATTATGGCTTGGATTATTGTTTCATTTGGAGGATTTTGCAGCTTTAAGTCAAGGCATAATCGGTGCTGTGGCGGGCTATTTATCGCTTTGGAGTATTCATTGGATTTTCAAATTACTAACCGGAAAAGCAGGATTTGGCTATGGCGATTTCAAATTAACTGCCGCCTTAGGCGTTTGGCTCGGCTGGGAAATCTTGCCATTACTCATCAGCCTGAGCGCCGCCGCAGCACTGATTTTTGCATTATTTAAAGGAATTAAAATCGGGCAAGTTTTTGCATTTGGACCATTTTTATTAATTATCGGCAATTTCCTATTATTTATCAATAAAATAGCATTATGAATAAAATAAATTTAGCGTTTGTGGCGATTTTGACATTATTTGCAAGTTATATTGCCGCTGATATTTTTTGGGTTTTTGCCAGCCCGGAAGTGGCAGCGGCTGATGTGAAGGCAAAAATTAGCAAAAATCACAAAACTTTAGTTTTGGCAGATAATATTTTCGGCAATAAAATCGTCAAGAAAAAGTCATTGGAAAAAGTTGAGCAAAGCAAATTAAATTTGGATTTAATCGGAATTTTGTTCAAAGCTAAAAGGTCATTTGCCATTATCGCCCCGGCAAATTCGCATAAATTAGCCAAGAATTATAAAGTCGGCGACAGCATCAAAACCGGCGTCAGCGTTAAGGAAATCGGCGCTGATTTTGTTATTTTACAGCGTGGAAAAAAGCTGGAAAAACTAATTTACAAGCATGCCACAAAAACCGGAAAGTTGGATAATATTTTCACCAAAAATACAGCAAAATTATCCAGCAGACAGAAAAAAACATTAAATAATTATCGCTTAGAAATCAGCAGTAATCCCAAAAAATTGCTCTCTCTTGTTAGTGTAATTCCGGCTTTTAAAAATGGTAAAATGATTGGAATTAAAGTGAAACCAAGCAAAGATAAGCGGATTTTTAAAGATTTAGGCTTTAAAACTAATGATATTATCACTAAAATAAATCATACTTTTATTGATAATTTTAATAAATTTGCTAAAATACGCCAAATAATTTACACAAATAGTTTATTTAATCTAAAAATTAAACGCAATAATAAGACAGTTTATTTGTCTATACAATTATGATAAAACGCTATTTTCTGCCATTTTTATTGGTCATCAGCACCTGCTCTGAAGCCTTATTGCTGAATCTGAAAGACACCAACATTCGCACTTTAATCGGCACTGTTTCAATGGCAACGGGCAAAAATTTCATAATTGACCCCAGAGTAAAAGGCAGTATTAATGTGGTTACCTCGTCTGATATTGATGACGAGCAGCTGTATAGTTTATTTTTGGCAGTGCTGCAAATTCATGGTTTTATAGTAATTGACGGCGAGAATTTTTCTAAAATCTTGCCTAAAAATCTCACAAAAAGCGATTCCGCCAAGCAACTTAGTAATATCACTAATGAAATTGTCTCCACCGTGATTGCTATTAATAATGTAAATGCGGCGAAAATTGTGCCAATCGTCCGCCCGCTGATGTCGCAATATGGGCATTTGGCGGTGTATGCGGCGAGTAATAGTTTGATTGTAGTGGATTCTCAGATTAATATTGAGCGTCTGAAAAATCTACTTAAAAAGCTGGATAAA
>JAAOIF010000178.1 GCA_015163925.1 Candidatus Thioglobus sp. | reverse complement strand
CCACCAAAACTCAAATCTGGCGATTTATGGCAACTGAAAATCAAGCTAAAACGCAATAATAGTTTCCAAAATATCGGCGGTTTTAATTATGAAAAATGGCTGTTTTTTAAAAAAATTGATGCCAGCGGTTATGTTCGAAAATCGGCAGATAATAAGTTTATTTCCAGCGGCGATTTTTCCATTGACCGAGTCCGGCAAAACACCAGAGACAGCCTTTCTGTCTTGCAAGAATTAGAGTTTGGCGGGGTGATTAACGCCTTGATTATCGGCGACCGCTCGCTAATTTCTTGGCATAATTGGCTACTTTTCCAATCCACAAACACCACGCATTTGAGCGTTATTTCTGGGCTACATATTGGCTTGATTGCTGGCTTTGTGTTTCTGTTAGCGCAGTTTTTCTGGCGGCGCTGTGTGCCTTGCACTTTACGGCTACCGGCGCAAGTATTTGGCGCTTATTTTGGGCTGCTGGCGGCTTTTTTATATGCGCTGATTGCCGGCTTTTCAATCCCCACCGAGCGCGCTTTTATTATGGCTGGCGTGCTATTTATCAGCCTGATTTTGCGCCGCCGCCACAACATTTGGCAACTCTATGGATTAGCACTTATTTTGGTGCTAATTAGTAATCCTTTGAGTATTTTTAGTGTCGGATTTTGGCTCTCATTTTATGTGGTAGCAGTGATTATTTATGGCGCTGGGCAGCATCAAAATCGCTCATATCTGTGGCGCACTTTATACATTCAATTACTCATTAGCATCTCTACTTTGCCGCTGATTGCTTGGTTTTTTGCCGGCGGTTCGGTGCTCTCGCCGCTTGCTAATTTGGTGGCAATTCCGCTGTTTAGTTTTATGATAACGCCGCTTTCCCTCATCGGCGCTTTGCTCAATTTTAGCGGGCTAAATTCCCTTGCAGAATTGGTTTTTCAATTAGTCAATCAGGGGCTAATTATTTTGGGATATTTCCTCAATTATTTGCAACAATTTGATTTTAACCATTGGAAATATGTGCCGATTTCAACGCTAAATTTGAGCTTTTTTGTCTTAGCAATTTTGCTTGCAATTTCCCCTGCCGGGCTCAAATTACGCAAATTTTCAATATTTATATTGGCTTTAATGCTGCTGTCTCCGCCCCTCAAACTTGATAAAAATTCAGTGCTAATTAGCGTGCTGGATGTCGGGCAAGGCCTGTCGCATGTGGTCAAAACGCAAAATCACACTCTGCTGTTTGATACCGGCGCCAGCTACCGTTCTGGATTTAATTTAGGCGATAGCGTCATCATTCCTTTTTTGCAAGCAAAACGCACTCAGCATTTGGATAAAATCGTTATTTCTCACGGCGACAACGACCATATCGGCGGGCTAAAAAGCGTTGTAAAAGTGTTTAAAGTTGATGAAATTCTTAGCTCAGTTCCAAACAAAATCAAGCAAAAATTAAGCGAAAATCAGCCAAAAATCACTTTGTGTCAGGCTGGGCAAAAATGGCGCTGGGACGAGGTAGAATTTGAGCTGTTAAATCCACGCAAAAACACCCATTTCAAAGGCAATAACGCCTCTTGTGTGCTGAAAATTTCCACTGCCAAATACTCAATTTTGCTCACCGGAGATATTGAAAAAAGCGCCGAGCGGAAATTGGTCAAAACATCCGCTGAAAAACTCAAAAGTAATGTGCTGATAGCGCCTCATCACGGCAGTAAAAACTCTTCCACGGCGGAATTTATAAATGCCGTTTCGCCCTCTCTGGTGGTGGTTTCCAGCGGTTACAAAAACCGTTTTGGACACCCGGCAAGGCTAACAACTGATTTATATAATGCTAAAAATATTGAGTTTTTGAAGACTAATTGCGGCGGGCAAATTGAGATAAAACTTGGGAGTAAAATTAGTATTAGCCAATATCGCAAAAATCACGCCAAATACTATATGCGCCAGTGTCCGTAGCGGATGGGATTTAAAAAAACCTGTCTCCCTGAACAAGATTTAAGGGTCTCATCCAGCAAGCAGTCTGTTTTTTACAAGATGAGATTCTGAATCAAGTTCAGAATGACAGTGGATGGGCAGTTCAGAATGACAGTCTGGCGGTAGAGGCAAGGCTTTATGGCTAAGAAAATCTCACCAAATAAACATAAAATCCCTTTAGCCGAAAATCATCCAAAACCACCTGCACAGAAAAAAAGCCTTGCCTCCCAAGCAATAAAAAAAACCTGCGGTGAGGCAGGCTTT
>JAAOIF010000177.1 GCA_015163925.1 Candidatus Thioglobus sp. | reverse complement strand
ATTTGACTAAGGCTGATTTTGGCTGATTATCCGACTTGGAAAAATGATGAATTAAAACCTGAGGCGACTGTTCGGGTGGTGGCGGAGGATATTGTCCCGGAAGCGGCGTTAGCATTGAGCAAATCGGCACTTGAGGCGGTGGAAAATCGGCTCACAAAAGCACGAACTCAGCTGATTTTGGATAAGCCTTTTTTGGGTAATTTAGTGCTGCGTTTGCCGCTTGTCGCCGCTGATTCTTGGTGCAAAACCAGTGGCACCGATGCCAAAAATTTTTACTATAATCCTGAATTTATCGCTTCATTAAATCCTCATCAAATCAAATTTGTGCTGATTCACGAGGCCTTGCATTGTGCGCTGACGCATTTTGCTCGGCGTGGCAATCGCAGCAAGCACCGCTGGGATTTGGCTTGCGATTTTGCCATCAATCCGTTGCTGCTGAAAGAGGGTTTTCAGCCGCCGCTTGATGTGCCGATATTTAGGCAATATGAGGGAATGATTGCTGAGGAAATTTATCCGATGATTGCTGATAACCTTGACCAAGAGCCGATGGACCAGCATTTATACGATGATGATTTTGATGCTGACGGTAAAAAATCTGAGGGCAAACAATTAGAAAAACAGCTAAAAAATAAGCCGAAAAAGTCCGCTGAAAGCAAGCAAAATTCTGGCAAAAATAATAGTAATAATTCTGAAAATCTTGCCAAAAAACCACCAAAATTAACGCCAGATGAGGTGAAAAAACTTAGCGTTGAGTGGCAAAAAAACCTCGCCTCCAGCGCCCAGCTCGCCCAGCAAGCAGGAAAACTCGGTGGAGAATTTGCCAAATTGATTGATTTTTTCTTACAGCCGCAAATCTCGTGGCAAGCGCTTTTAGCACAATATATGAGCGGTTTTGCTCGGGACGATTTCAGCTATTCTCGTGCTTCTCGGCGCTCGGATGAGGCGATTTTTCCATCGCTCAAATCGCACCAAATTGATATCAGCGTGGCGATTGACACTTCCGGCTCAATTAGCCAAAATGAGATTGATGAATTTGTATCAGAAATTGATGCAATTAAAGCCAATATTTGTGCTGGAATTACTTTGCTTGCCTGCGATGAAACCTTGTCAGAGCAGTCGCCTTGGCGTTTTGAGGCTTGGGAAATGTTGCAATTTCCAGCCTCACTCGGCGGCGGCAAAGGCACTAATTTTAATCCTGTTTTTGATTTTATTAACGCTCAAAATAATCCTTGCGATGTGCTAATTTACTTCACCGATGGCAAGGGAAAATTCCCCGATTCTGCTCCAAATTATCCGGTTTTATGGCTGATTAAAGGCAAGCAGCAAGTGCCATGGGGGCGGCGAATCCAGCTGAATTAATACAAGATGAGATTCTTAAATCTTGTTCAGAATGACAAGGGCGCCTCTACGGGCAAGGCTCGTGTCAAATGGTTAATTGCTAATTTTGAATGCAACGGACTGCTTGACCGTAATTAAATGCTGAAGCTGATCTTTCTATATCAGGGTTTGAGTAATAAAGTGAAATGAGATTAAAGGTATTCTGAACCGGCTCAATACTGGCACTCTTATAGACAAAACGAGGTATGACAGACCCAGAATGAAGACGAAATCCAGCAGTTGGTAATTTTAGGCTGGAATTAAAAGCACCAGCCGGATCATCTTGAGGTGTCCAAGCGGCTGCTTCAGCCTCTAATTCAGCTATTAAAGGCACTCTAAAGCCAGTTGGGCAAATGCCTGAACCGTCAGTGCTACTCCAAATTGCGGCGCGGATTGCGCCGTTATTATCAACTCCAGCAGCGAGCCAATCGCCAACAGTTGATTTAGTAATAAAATCTGCGTGATTTGGACTAATATTTGATGCACGCGTGGCGGTTTTTCCACTATTTCTAAGCTGATGCCCGTCTGTCGGCCTGCCAAATTGATACAAACCACCAAAACCATCAGCATCAGCGGCACTTGTGGCTACTCGCTCGGCTCCCAGATTTCTATCCATCCAAATTGTGGAAGTGGCAGTGCTATCGCCAGCAACGGCAATAAACTCAAGTGGATGCGCTGTGGCAACGGTCTGAGTGCCATTGGTTTTGGACTCAATTCCGTTAGTAATTGCAGTCAGCAAAAAGTAAGTTTTGGCTGAATTTGCGCCTAAATTTATATTAGTAGTAATTCCAGAAACATCTGTGGAAGTGGCGGCTGGGCTGGCTGAGGCTAAATTCGCC
>JAAOIF010000176.1 GCA_015163925.1 Candidatus Thioglobus sp. | reverse complement strand
AGCATAATTTTATTAACGATGCCGGCGGCAGTTTGTGTGAATTGGATGATGAAAAAGTCTATCAAACTCTCGCCGACCACAGCCTGATTTTATACATTCGCGCCAGTGAAACCAACGAATCGGCACTGATTGAGCGGGCGCAAACTCACCCTAAACCTTTGTATTTCAACGCCGATTTTTTAGCCAAACAATTAGCAATTTACTTGGCGGAAAATAATTTAATTTACACAGCCCAGATTGAGCCAGATGCTTTTGTGCGCTGGATTTTTCCGCATGAAATTATCACACCGGCATAGTATTAATTTCAAAAATCGGCAACAAAATCGCTAAGACAATCGTCAAAACCATTCCGCCGGTGATAACCGTCATCAGCGGCTCAAAAATATTAATCATTTTTCCCACCTGATATTCAATTTCATACTCTTGATTTTCGCAAGCCTTATCAAGCATTTCGCTCAATCTGGCAGTGTTTTCGCCACTCGCCAACATATACAAAAACATCTGCGGCAAGGCATTATATTTACTCAGCGAGGTGTAGAGATTTGAGCCCTCATTCACCCGTTTCGTTGCCCGCTCAATCGCTCGTTTCATCGGCAGAAAATTCACCACTAATGCCGAGTGTTTTAGCGCTTGCTCAATCGGCGTGCCGCTGGCATACAGCAAGGATAAAGTCCGTGAAAAACGCACCGCATTTGCATTAAAAATCAGCTTGCCGATAATCGGTAATTTGCTTAAAAATACATCAAAAATATATTTAATTTTGGGCTGTTTTAGCAAGATTTTCAACCAGAAAAAAATGCCTAATAAAACCACAAAAATCACTTTAAAATATTCTGATAAAAAATCACTGGTGCTGATAACAGCAACGGTTAGCGGCGGTAATTGCTGGTCATTATTACTGAAAACTGCGGCGATTTCTGGCACTACTGAAACCAATAAAAAGCCCACAATCAGCAAGGAAATAATCACCACAGTAACAGGATAAATTAGCGCTTTTTTAATTTTGCCGCTAAATTTATGCTGTTTTTCAATGTCGGTTGCTAATTTATCCAAAACTAATGCTAAATTTGAGCCTGATTCACCGGCGCTAATGGTTTCTAAATGATAGTCTAAAAAGTGATGGGAGCAGGCTTTCAAGCCGTAAGCAAGAGTTTGCCCTTGAGTGATTTCATCTAAAATCTCGCCAATCATATTTTTAAATTTGCTGCTGGAAGTGTTGTGTTTTATGGTTGATAACGCCTCGTCAATGGGAATTGCGGCTTCAATCAGGGAGCTGAGTTGGCGGAAAAATATTGCCACTTCAACAATTGAAAATTGCTTTTTGAAAGATTGTTTGCTGGCTTTATTTTTGCTTTTTTTGATGCTGACGATGTGCCATTTTTTGCCTTTTAACTGCCTTTTTGCCTCTTTGACACTTTCAGCATTCAAAGTGCCTTTTTGGGTTTTGCCCAAATCATCAATAGCGCTAAATTTAAAAACTGCCATATTTACACCAAAACCACCCGAAAAGCCTCATCCAGACCGGTTTTCCCATCAAGTACTAATTGAATTGCTTGGGTTTTTAGAGTTATTAAATTCTTGCTGGCAATTTGCTTGATTTCCTGTTCATTCGCACTCCGAGTGATAGCCGAGCGCAAGTCATCATCAATAATCAATAATTCATACAAACCAATTCTGCCGTTATAGCCCTGATAGCCGCACTTTTCGCAGCCTTGTGACTGGCAAATTTCAAGCGGTTTATCAATATTTAATATCTCCATTTGCTTGGCATCATCAATTAATATCTTGGTTTTGCAATCGCATAATTTTCTAATCAAACGCTGCGCTAACACCGCCTCCAGCGTTGAAGCTAATAAAAAAGGCTCAATATCCATATCAATCAGGCGAGTTACAGTATTTATGGTGCTATTAGTATGCAAGGTTGAAAGCACCAAATGCCCAGTGAGACTGGCTTGGATGGCGATTTTAGCAGTTTCATTATCACGAATTTCACCGACCATCACCACATCTGGGTCTTGGCGTAAAATCGCCCGCAAACCCTTAGCAAAAGTCATATTAATTTTGCTGTTAATTTGCGTCTGATTGATGCCGTCAATGTGATATTCAATCGGGTCCTCAACCGTCATAATGTTGCGTTTGGTTTTATTCAAAATGCTCAAAGCGGCGTAAAGTGTGGTGGTTTTGCCCGAGCCGGTCGGACCAGTAACCAAAACAAT
>JAAOIF010000175.1 GCA_015163925.1 Candidatus Thioglobus sp. | reverse complement strand
CGCCGTTGATGTCAAAATTTGAGCCGCTGATTTGGTTGCCTCCGAGTTTTAAATCTGCTCCAACGGTGATGCTTTTTGCTCCGGCGTTAGTGTTGAAATTTAGTAAATCGGTTGAGCCGTCCTATCAATAGCAGTTACCAAGAAATACACTGTGGCAGTGCTTGGCAATGTCAGAATTTGCTCAGTCTCAGCAGTCTCTTGGGCGCTGGCGGCTGGGTTGGCTGAGGCTAAATTAGCAGCAGTGCCGCCGGCAAAGGCAGATAAATTATCCGTAGTGGAATAGAGTTTATAGTTATCAGCATTTGTTACTTTGCCCCAAGAAACTTGGATTTGATTCGGCGCTCCGGTCGCCACAGCAGCGAGTTCAGCAGGGGCAGGCACTTGGCGCTGTGATGCCTGTTGGCCTGTCCCAACAGTAACAACTTGGCTTGCCACAATATTAGAGCCATCGGTGCTGACGACTTCAATTGTAGTTACTCCGTTATCCCCATTGGAACGAGCAAACACATTGTTTCCAACCGTTTGCAGATTCAAAACACTCGACTGACCGGCTTGAATTCGCCACATTACATTTAGATTATCGGCATTCGGTGGAGTAATTTTGACAGTTAATTGATAAGAGCCAACCGTTGTATGACTTGACCGACTGGTAATCTCCAGCGCAGTAATGAGAAGTTGATTAACTCGGACTTCATAAGAATCGGTAAAGGCAGTTCCATCCACGCTGGCATTCACAGTAACCACGCCCATGGAAATGCCGGTGAGGCGATTTCCATTGATAGAAGCAATGGCGTTATTGCCGCCCTCAATACTCCAAGTGATATTTTGATTGCTTGCCCGCTCTGGCACAAAACTACCAGTTAAATTTATGCTTGATTTGTTTAATAAGTTATTAGGGCTGCTGATTTGAAAGCTTTCCAATGCCACATGAGCCACCGGCACGCTGATGAAACTCACGCTACTATCCCTGATGCAGCGGACTGAATGCCCCTCAGCGCGATTGGCGGCGATACTGGCGTCCGCAATATTACCATTAAGATACAAGTAACGGGCATTTCTTCTATTTATCTCTGGCTCACTACTCCAGTAGCCAGACTCGGAGGATGAAATTTCCGCATCATCACTTGAACGAATGCCAGCAATTGGGAATTTAAGGCTTGAGGCAAAGGCGCCGGCGGCATCATTAGTTGCCCAAGAATTTCTCTGAGTTTCTAATTCAGCGAGTGATGGCACTCTAAAGCCAGTTGGGCAAACACTTGAGCCGTCAAGCCTGTTCCAAATTGCTTGGCGCTGCGAACCGTCAGCATCCTCAGTTGTCCAATCCCCATGACCAGTAACAAATCCTGAATCAGGAATGTGTATAATGTTGTATTGGTCGGTGGTTGATTGAAAGAATTGGCCTTTAAGATTATGCCTACCGTTTGCTCTGCCCCATTGCCAAAGACCGCCAAAAGCTTGCGTGTCATCAACACTTCTGGCAACTCTCAAAGCTCTAAGATTTCTATCCATCCAGACTGTATTGCCAGCGCCGCCGATTGTCGCAAAAGTAAATCTAAGGCGTTTAGCAGAGGTTTGCTCGGCATTAGTCCGAGATTCATTCCCAGCGGCATTAGTGGCAATTACCAAGAAATAATGAACATTATCGTTAGGTAAAATTATGCTGGTGGAATTATCTACCAAATCAATTTTAGTAATTGCTGAATTGCCAGCCATAGCATCAGCACTGCCGCCAGCAAAAGCGGATAAATTCTGAGTGGATTGGAATAATGAATAACCGGTAGCGCCAGCCACTGCATCCCAAGCGATTTTCACTTGATCTACTACGCCAGTGGCAACAGCGGCAAGTCTGGCAGTGGCAGGGAGTCTGACGGTAAATTGTTGGCGTTGGACAAATCCAGTAGAGGAAGTAGCAACAATAGTTACCACGCCGGGGGCTACGGCAGTAAGGGTATTTCCAGTAATTCGGGCAATGGAATTGCCGCCGCCCTCAACCGTCCAGACTACATCTTGGATTGCATCAACTGGTAATATTGCAGATTCCAGCGTTAGAGTTTCGCCGATTTCCACTGAATTAATACTATTAATGCTCAGGGAGGCAGCGTCTGGGAGGATGATATTAACACTATTGTCTTTAATACAGCGGACTTCAGCGCCGTTGGCACGGTTAAGCTGGATGCTCAGATTGCAAAAATCCGCCATTCAACTCCCGGAGTGGGGCTGATTTCGCCGCC
>JAAOIF010000174.1 GCA_015163925.1 Candidatus Thioglobus sp. | reverse complement strand
CCAAAGGCTACGCGGCGGCGAATTTTCACGAAAGCACCAAAGCGGAATTTTTATGGACGGCAATTCCAGTACTAATTTTAGTTGCAATGGCAATTCCGGCATCCACAGTTTTGATTGATTTAGAGGATACTTCTAAAGCCGATATGACCGTTAAAATCACTGGTCATCAGTGGAAATGGCAATATGATTATCCGCAAGAGGGCATTAGTTTTATCTCAAATTTGGCGCAATCTTCCAAAGATGCAGTCCGCGGAACGCCAGCCCAGCGCGCCGAACTTGACAATTATTTGCTTGAAGTTGATAAGCGTTTAGTGCTGCCGGTGGATACTTCAATTCGTTTTTTAATCACTGCAAATGATGTAATTCATAATTGGTGGGTGCCGGCATTTGGAGTTAAGCAAGATGCAAATCCGGGTTTTATCAATGATGCTTGGGCTAAGATTGATGAAATCGGCACTTACCGCGGGCAGTGCGCCGAGCTGTGTGGCAAGGACCATGGATTTATGCCGATTGTGGTGGATGTGGTTTCCAAAGCAGATTATAAAAAATGGGTGGCAGGGCAGAAATCGGCTCAGGCGGCAGTGGCTTTGAGTGCTAATAAAGTTTGGTCGAAGGCTGATTTAATGGCAAAAGGCAAGCAAGTTTATACCACTAATTGTGCGGCTTGTCATCAGGCAAATGGCTTGGGTTTGCCGCCAGTATTTCCAGCAATCAAAGGCTCGGCAATGGCAAATGGTGCGGCTGATGAGCATATCAAAATCGTGCTGCACGGCAAGGCGGCAATGCCGGCATTTAAGATATTGGATGATGTAGATGTCGCCGCTGTGATTACTTTTGAGCGCAATGGTTTTGGTAATTCCGGCAGTGTAGTGCAGCCGGCGGATGTGAAATCTGGGCGCTAATTCAAAGAATATTTCAAAGAATATTAGGAGAAAAATTATGACAGCAACAGCAAAAACTGACCACCATCACGGCCCTGAGGCTGGTTTGATGCGTTGGATTAAAACTACAAATCACAAAGACATCGGCTCGCTGTATTTGTGGTTTGCATTTACTATGGTGCTTATCGGCGGGGCTATGGCGATGGGCATTCGCGCCGAATTATTCCAGCCGGGCTTGCAACTTATGGAGCCGCAATTTTTCAATCAGCTAACTACTATGCACGGTTTGATTATGGTGTTTGGAGCGATTATGCCGGCGTTTGTGGGCTTGGGAAATTGGCTGATTCCGATGATGATTGGCGCTCCGGATATGGCTTTGCCGCGGATGAATAATTGGTCGTTTTGGATTTTGCCGTTTGCTGGCGGAATTTTACTTAGCACCTTTTTTATGGAAGGCGGCGCTCCGGCTTTTGGCTGGACTTTTTACGCTCCGCTCTCCACTACTTTTGCCCCAGACAGCACTGATTTCTTCATTTTTGCCATTCACTTACTCGGATTTTCCTCAATTATGGGGGCGATAAATATTATTGCCACAGTGCTAAATATGCGCGCTCCGGATATGAAATTGATGGATATGCCGCTGTTTGTTTGGACTTGGTTGATTACTTCATTTTTGCTGATTGGAGCGATGCCGGTGCTGGCTGGAGCAGTTACGATGATGCTGACCGACCGCAATTTTGGCACTGCGTTTTTTGATGCAACTGGCGGCGGAGATCCGGTGATGTTTCAGCATATTTTTTGGTTTTTTGGACACCCAGAAGTTTATATTATGATTTTGCCGGCGTTTGGTGTGGTCTCGCATATTATTCCGACCTTCGCCCGCAAGCCTTTGTTTGGTTACTCTTCAATGGTTTATGCGACTGCCTCAATCGCATTTTTGTCTTATATTGTTTGGGCGCACCATATGTTTTTAACCGGTATGCCGGTCGCCGGTGAGTTGTATTTTATGTATGCAACGATGCTGATTGCCGTGCCGACTGGAGTTAAAGTTTTCAACTGGATTGCAACTATGTGGCGTGGCTCGATGAGCTTTGAAGCGCCGATGCTCTGGGCGATTTCATTTGTATTATTATTTACTATTGGCGGATTTTCTGGCCTGATGCTCGGCATTGCTCCGGCGGATATTCAGTATCATGACACTTATTTTGTGGTGGCGCATTTTCATTATGTCTTGGTAACTGGCGCTCTGTGGGCGATAATTGCCGCTACTTTTTACTGGTTGCCGAAATGGACTGGCAAAATGTATAATGAGCCTTTGGCGAAAATCCACTTCTGGCCAATAAATCCCATTTGCAAATTATG
>JAAOIF010000173.1 GCA_015163925.1 Candidatus Thioglobus sp. | reverse complement strand
CATGCTCAAATTCAGCCACAAAATCCTTATCATTTTTGTATTTTTGATACGCATTTTTCAATTCATTCACAGCAGTTATGAGTGTTTCTGCAATGAACACGCCGCCATATTCTGCGAAATGGCCGCTATCGTCTGGAAAGTTGTAATTTTTCATAATTTTGGAAATAAAGTGTAATAAGAATTATTGGCAATTTAACATAAATTGTTTAACTTTTTTAATATCTTTAATGCCTTTGGAGCTTTCAACTCCGCTGGAAACATCAACTGCGTAAGGGTTTGCTTGCTTGATGGCGGCTGCCACATTTTCGGCATTCAGACCACCTGCCAAAATAATCGGCTTGTCAATTTGAGTAATTAGCGCTAAATCAAAAGCTTGCCCGCTGCCACCAAATTCAGCGCTCGGCGTGTCCAAAAGTAAGGCGCTGGACTGATGAAATTCATCAGCAATCTGGGCTAAATTAGTAGTGTTTTTCATCGGAATTGCTTTGATAAAAGGCAGCCCATATTGCCCACATTCTGCTGGCATTTCAGCGCCGTGAAATTGCAAAGTATCAAGCGGAACTTCGCATAAAATCTCGTCAATAAAATCAGCCTCTGCATTGACAAAAAGCCCGACACGACTGACGAATGGCGGCAAGGCATTGATGATTTCCACCGCAGTTTTAGCACTCACACAACGCGGCGATTGCGCATAAAAAACCAGCCCAATCGCATCCGCTCCCAGCATTGCCACTTGCCGAGAATTTTCCGCTTTTGTCAGTCCGCAAATTTTAATTTTCATCGTCTAATTTATCGGTAATTTTATCGCGCTCAATCCACCATTTGCCGTCCACTAATTGGTCAATTGCGCCTGATAATTTTTTTAAAAACACTTCCGGTTTGTCAAGTTGCAAGGTTCTATGCCACAAATCAAAACTCGATTGGTCGCCGATTTGAGAGTGTTTATCGGCAACGCTGGCGAGCATTTGTGCGGTGAAAAAAGTCAAATCATCGTCCTTGCCGCAACGCATTGAAGTTATGTAATGCGCCGCAGCCGCCGCCACAGCACGGGTATCAGCTTCCTCTGGCGATTCCTCCAGCAAATGTTGCAACATTGCCACAGTGATTTCCGGGTCAATCGGAAAGGTAACGCCCAGCCACAAAGCATGCCCGAGAGCCACCAGCGCATCAGGGCCTTCGGACAAAAACATCACATCACACGCCTCCACGCACAGCTCCCACAGCTCATTTTCCTGCGCCAAATTAAATGCCGCAAAGCCCTTCTCCCAAGCGTCTGCGCCCTTGTAACGCTCCACCTGAATCCGCCCAATTTCCAACAGAATTTTGATTTTATCATCAGCCGCCGCACTCTTTTTCAAGCCCGCCAACTCGCCCTCAAAATACTTCAGCCGAGCCTGCAACTGCTCCTCATTCGCATACACATCCTCGCCGTCATCGCCGTCAAAAATGTCCTCGCCCTTGTTCAAATATTTAAATCCCATAATTTTTTTGTGTGTTTAATTGTCTTATTGCATAAGGTTTTCAGCGGAAAAAGTGGTTTTATATATTGCATAAAATTAGTAAAAAGCCGCCTCCAAGCGGTCCTCCCAATTCTCCGGCGTATCGCCATAATCCGGCTTCACATCCATCTGAAAAAATCGCTCATCCGATGATTTCGCAATCGCCTTCAACGCCTCCACCAACTCCTCAAAACCCTCAATCTGCGGATTAGCAATCATCACTTCACTTATTAATAACATAATTTTTTAACTGTAAAAAGTTAGCATTTTACCCTTTTAAAATCTATCAACACTTTTCAAAAGCCTCGCTCTTTTGTGCCCTAAAAATCTGCTTTCCAGCTATTTTTATACATTTGCTACCTCTGCGGGAAATAATGATTTTTGTTGATTTAATATTCTGGATTTTTCTTGTGTTTGCACAAATTTTAAGCGATGCTCGTCTTTAATTTTTCCATTATCTTGCAGCCGCTCTAATATCATATTGTAGTATTTTTGATGCAATTCACAGCTAATAAAATTTCTTTTCAAGTTTTTACAAAGCATCAGCTCTGAACCACTTCCGCCAAATAAAACAAAAATATCATCGCCTTCTTTAGTGCAAGATTTAATCAACATTTCAACTAATTTAAGCGGTATTTGACAGGCATGAAAAGTTTTGTCTTTACTAACATTTTTAACCAAATCAAAATAAAACCAACTATAAGGCATTCTGCCCCTATTAAAACCGGCTGGGCGTAAATATTATCAATT
>JAAOIF010000172.1 GCA_015163925.1 Candidatus Thioglobus sp. | reverse complement strand
GGCGCATTTGCATCATTCGCTTGGTAGTGTTGGGCAAACTTTTGGCTTGACGGAAATCATCCACTCAAGTGAAAAATATTTACATTCTTGACAGTGCTTTTCAGCGTTTTGTGGCGGGGCAAAATATCAAAATTGGGCAAAGTTATTTGGTGCATATTAACAATCAATATCAGCGAGTTGGCAAGCTGGATTTGCAGCAATTATTTACTATTGAAAATATTACCGCTGAGGTGGAAAATGAGTTGCCAAATGTGGTGAATAATTTTGCAAATATGCAGACTATTTTGGCAGGCAGCGAGCCGCTTATTGAGATTGGAAAATACTGCAATGAGCCTTACGAATGCGACTTTAAGAGCCATTGCTGGGCGCATATTCCTCAGCCATCGGTGTTTAATTTGTATCAAAGTCGTAAGAAATTTGAGCTTTATCAGCAAGGCAAAATCAGCTATCGGGATTTGCAAAATGAGCCTTTGAATGAGATGCAAAAATTGCAAATTAGTGGCAAGGAATTTATTGATAAAAAGGTGCTGAAAAAGTTTGGCATTCTGATGTCGGACCGCGGTATTCCAGCAAATTATCGCCAGATGCACGGTTTTAGCTCACATACCTTTAGTTTTTGGAATAATAAGGGCGAGCGCACTTGGTTCAAATGGCATTTCAAAAGCAATCAAGGCATTAAAAATCTCACCAACGATGAAGCCGCCGCAGCTTGCCCATTTGGCGCACAAGAAGATTTGGTGAACGCCATTGACAAAGGCGATTTTCCCAGTTGGAGTGCCAAACTACAACTGATGAGCGAAGCGCAGGCAAAAAACTACCACATCAACCCATTTGACTTAACCAAAATTTGGCCGCATGCAGATTTTCCACTAATTGAAGTTGGGCGCTTAGAGCTTAATCGTAATGTTGAAAACTACTTTGCAGAGACCGAACAAGCCTGTTTCTCACCCGGCAATTTGGTACCGGGTATTGGCGCATCGCCTGACAAAATGCTACAAGCGCGCCTGATGGCATACCCTGATGCACACCGCTACCGAGTCGGTGCAAACGCAAACCAACTGCCTGTGAACGCTGCAAAATGCCCAGTGAATCATTACCAAAAAGACGGCAAAATGGCGGGCACGTGTCCAGTTGGTGGGGACAATGTTCAAACCTCAAATGTAAATTTTTACCCCAATAACCAAATTAACAACGGCGCACCTACACCAGACGCGACTGTGGCAGAGCCGCCTATGCCGATTGAGAGCGATGCTTGGATCGCGCGTTTTGATACCGTAGGTGACGAGGATTATTTTCAGCAAGCAGGCGATTTATTTCGGCTGATGAATGAATCACAAAAAACCCAGCTCACCGCCACCATTGCACAAGGATTGGTGCACGCTAGTAAAACTTCACAAGCAAAAATGTTGCAGCAGTTTAAAAACGCCGATGCTGATTATGGAAATAGAATTAAGAATATTATTAACAAAGCAACTTAAATGCTATCAATTCTAGTTTTCTAGATTGGACAAGCTTAGCTGATAATATTAGCAAGAACTCAAGAAAACAAAAGTAGAAACAACATAGGTTGTTTTTTCGTTGCATTAATCGCATTAAACTGGCATTTTTTTAATCGCATTTAAATGCCATGATTCAACTACGTATTGCGCTAATCAGTTTGGTTTTGATGACAGTTAGAATTTTACGCTGCCAATATTTGTCAATTTTTTTTAAATCTTTGATAACTTTGTCATCAATTAAAAGCTTATAAATCAAGTGATTTTTCCAGCTCATCAACACTAATTAAATTGCGTTTATTATCCTGCGAGCGTTTTTGCGCATCATAATAATCAACCATATCATCCAAATAATTATCTAACGCCGCTTTAATAAAAAAACTTTTAGAGCGTTTTGTTGTATGGGCAAGATTGTCTAATTTCGTTTGGGTGGTTTTATCAAGTCTCACTGAAAGCATAATTAATTCCTGTTTTCATCACTAATAGTTTGGATTTTACCATCTGCTCGGCGGCGGGTTTTCATAAATTAGACATAATTTTATTGAAAATATCATCAAATCCGCCGTTGGACATTACCACTAAATGCCCCTGTTTGATTGAGTTTAGCTGCTTGACGATGGCGGCGGTTGAGTGGAATAATTGAGTTTGAGTGCCTGCAAAAGTTTTCCCGCCCGCTGATGTCGCAATATGGGCATTTGGCGGTGTATGCGGCGAGTAATAGTTTGATTGTAGTGGATTCTCAGATTAATATTGAGCGTCTGAAAAATCTACTTAAAAAGCTGGATAAA
>JAAOIF010000171.1 GCA_015163925.1 Candidatus Thioglobus sp. | reverse complement strand
GTGCCTTCTACCGCTGCTTTGAGGTCAATTTCTAAATCATAACGCAAATCCGCGCCACGCATTTCTTGTTGGCGTTGTCCGCCGCCAAAAATATCGCCAAAAATATCGCCAAAACCGCCTCCACCGCCGCCACCGAAAGGGTTTGAGCCAAAACCTCCGCCAGCATTTCCATCAACTCCAGCATGCCCAAATTGGTCATAAGCTTGGCGTTTTTCTGGCTCAGATAAAATCGCATAAGCCTTTTGAATTTGCTTGAATTTTTTCTCCGCAAATGACTTGTCATCTGCGTTACGGTCGGGATGATGCTTCATCGCCAAGCGTTTATAAGCCTTTTTAATTTGCTTGTCGTCTGCGTTTTTTGCTACGCCTAAAATGTCGTAGTAGTCTTTTTGTGCCATAATTTATTTTGTCTATAAAGTAAAAATAGCCCGCTTTAAATACCTAAAGCGGGCTATTTTAGAAAATCACAAATGCGTTATTTGCTGTCTTTGGAATCATCAACTTCTTCAAAATCAGCATCAACCACATCAGCGCCATCAGCTCCCTTAGCTCCATCAGCGGCATTGGCGGCATCGGTAAAGCCTTGCCCATCAGCACTTTCGCCGGCTTTGGCTTGAGCCTTTGCTGCTAAGGGCTGGGCGGCTTCACTCAAGGCTTTGGATTTTGCCTCAATCGCCTCTTTGTCGTCAGTTTTAGTGGCAGTTTCCAGCTCAGTAATGGCAGTTTCAATGGCTTTTTTCTCGTCTTCTGAGACTTCATCTTTCAATTCATCCAAAGTTTGTTTGCTTGAATAAATCAAAGTATCAGCCATATTTCTGGCACTTACTAACTCTTGGAATTTTTTGTCCTCGCCAGCATGAGCCTCGGCATCTTTAATCATTTTTTCCACTTCTGCATCCGATAAACCGCTGGAGGCCTTGATAGTAATGGATTGTTCCTTGCCGGTATTTTTGTCTTTGGCGCTAACATTCAAAATTCCGTCAGAGTCAATATCCAAAGTTACCTCAATTTGCGGAGTGCCTTTTGGTGCATTTGGAATGCCTTCAAGGTTGAATTGACCGAGTGATTTATTGCCACTTGCCACTTCACGCTCGCCTTGCAAAACATGCACTGTAACGGCGTTTTGGTTGTCGGCTGCGGTTGAAAAAACTTGGGCTGCATTGGTCGGAATAGTGGTATTTTTTTCAATCAATTTGGTCATCACTCCGCCCATAGTTTCAATGCCGAGTGAGAGCGGAGTTACATCCAAAAGCAAAACATCTTTGACATCACCGCCGAGCACGCCGGCTTGAATCGCCGCTCCCATCGCTACTGCCTCGTCCGGATTCACATCTCGTTTAGGCTCTTTGCCGAAGAAATCCTCAACCATTTTTCCAACTTTCGGCATCCGAGTTTGCCCGCCGACCAAGATGACTTCGTCAATATCAGAGTTGGATAATTTAGCGTCTTTCAAGGCAATTTTGCATGGCTCAATGGAGCGTTTCAGCAAATCTTCCACTAAGGATTCCAATTTTGCCCGAGTGAGTTTGATGTTTAAATGCTTGGGGCCAGAGGCATCGGCGGTTACATAGGGTAAATTGATGTCAGTTTGCTCGCTGGATGAAAGCTCAATTTTTGCCTTCTCCGCCGCCTCTTTCAAGCGTTGCAGAGCTAATGGGTCATTTTTCAAATCAACGCCTTGGTCTTTTTTGAATTCAGAAACCAAATAATCCATAATCCGTTGGTCAAAATCCTCGCCGCCGAGAAAAGTATCGCCGTTAGTGGCAAGCACTTCAAAGTGTTTTTCGCCATCAATATCTTCCATTTCAATAATTGAAACATCAAATGTGCCGCCGCCTAAGTCATACACAGCAACGGTTTTATCGCCTGTGAGTTTGTCCATTCCGTAAGCGAGGGCTGCGGCAGTTGGCTCATTTATAATTCGTTTTACTTCCAAACCAGCAATTTTTCCAGCGTCTTTTGTGGCTTGGCGCTGGGAATCGTTGAAGTAAGCCGGAACAGTAATTACCGCCTCAGTAACCTTTTCGCCAAGGTAATCCTCAGCGGTTTTCTTCATTTTTTCAATGATTTTGGCGGAGGCTTCTGGGGCTGCCATTTTCTTGCCTTTGACCTCCACCCAAGCATCGCCGTTGTCGGCTTTGACGATTTTATAAGGCACTAAATCAATGTCTTTTTGCACTGCCTCTTCATCAAAACGCCGACCAATTAGGCGCTTAATTGCATATAAAGTATTCTCCGGATTGGTTACTGCTTGGCGTTTTGCGCTTTGCCCGACCAACACTTCCTTTGAGTCTTTTGGGTAAGCGACAACTGAGGGGGTGGTGCGGTCGCCTTCTGAATTTTCAATGATTTTCACC
>JAAOIF010000170.1 GCA_015163925.1 Candidatus Thioglobus sp. | reverse complement strand
TTTGGTTTTATCTATTGTAACGCCTTGGGAATTATCAGAATCCCCCCCCGCATTAGTGGAACTGCCGCAGTTTGTAAGGCTTAGAGTTAGGATTGAGAGAATTGATAAAGCAAAAAATTGGTTTAATTTGTTTGAGTTTTTCATAATAATTCCATTAGTTTTAAAAGTTGAAAGTGAAATCATACCCTATTTTTTACTCCGTTTGCCTTAAATTTATTTCTACACAGGCAAGGCCTGTGTCACACGACTGGATTTATCGTTTTGTTAATTTTTCTTTAATTCTGGCTTTTTTGCCGGTGAGGGCGCGGAGGTAATAGAGTTTGGCTTGGCGGACTTTGCCGCGGCGTTTGACGGCTACTGAATCAATCATTTTTGAATGGGTTTGAAAAACGCGTTCAACCCCTTCGCCGTGGGAGATTTTGCGGACTGTGAAGGCTGAACCGATGCCGCGATTTTTCTTGGCAATTACTACGCCCTCAAAGGCTTGTAGCCTTTCCCGCTCGCCCTCGCGGACTTTTACTTGCACAATAACTGTGTCGCCGGAGGAAAAATCAGGAATATCTTCTCTAAATTGCTGGGCCTCAATTTGGTCAATTTGGTTCATAATATTAGCGTTTTTGCAAATCGGTGAATAAAAAAAAGGGCAATTATACCGTTATTTTTGATTGTTAAATAACAAATCTATGGCATAATTGCAAACTTTATGTTTTGGCATTATTTGGCATGGGAAAAGTAACTGGTTTTAAAGAATTTGACAGGAAAACTCTGGATTATCGGCCGCCTGATAGTCGTCTGCAAGACTTTGATGAGATTTTTTCCGATGAGCAAAATACTCAGCATTTGCAAGAGCAAGGCGCTCGCTGTATGGATTGTGGCGTGCCTTTTTGTCAGTCGGAAAACGGCTGTCCGGTGGATAATTTGATTCCTGAATGGAACGATTTGGTGTATAAAAATAAGTGGCAAGAGGCGCTAATTCGGCTGCATAAAACTAATAATTTCCCTGAATTTACCGGCAGAGTTTGTCCAGCGCCGTGCGAAGGCTCGTGTGTTTTGGGGATAAATAATCCGCCGGTAACTATTAAAAATATTGAGCAAGCGATTGTGGATAATGGCTTTGAAAAAGGCTGGATTACGGCGGAGAATATTGAATATCGGACTGGCAAAAAAGTAGCAATTATTGGCTCGGGTCCGGCAGGTTTGGCAGCGGCTGATGAGCTGAATAAAATCGGGCATAGTGTTAGTGTTTTTGAGCGTTCTGACCGTATCGGCGGGCTGCTGATGTATGGAATTCCGAGTATGAAACTGAGCAAAAAAGTGGTTGAGCGCCGAGTGGATTTGCTCAAAAACTCCGGCATTGAATTTATTACTAATACTGATGTCGGCAAACGCATTGCTGTGGCGGAATTACGCCAGCAATTTGATGCGCTGATTTTTACTACTGGGGCGACTGTTGCCAGAGATTTGGAAGTGAAAAATCGTGATGCCGCTGGGGTGCATTTGGCGATGGAATATTTGACTAAAAACACTAAAAGTTTATTGGATAATGGGCATGCCGAAAGTAAAGATTTATCGGCTAAGGGCAAGGCTGTGATTGTGATTGGCGGCGGCGACACCGGCACTGATTGCATCGGCACAGCACTTCGGCAAGGGGCAAAATCTGTTACTAATTTTGAGCTGTTAGCAAAGCCGCCTGAGTCTCGAGCGGATAATAATCCTTGGCCGCTGTGGCCGCTGATTTATCGGGTGGATTATGGGCATGCTGAGGCCGCGGAAGTTTTCGGCAAAGACCCCAGAGAATACTGCCTGATGACTAAATCTTTTAGCAAAAATAAAGCCGGAAAAGTCAATGGAATTAGCACTATCGGAGTGGATTTTAAAGATGGAAAATTAGTGGAAATTGCCGGCAGCGAAAAAAATTGGGAAGCAGATTTGGTTTTATTATCAATGGGATTTGTCTCGTCGGAGCATTATTTGAGCGCTGATGCGGGAATTGAGCTTGATGAGCGTGGAAATTATCAGGCAGATTATGGCAAATATCAGACTTCTCAGGACGGAATTTTTGCCGCTGGGGATTGTCGGCGTGGGCAATCATTAGTGGTTTGGGCAATTAACGAGGGGCGTGGCGTGGCAGGCGAAGTGGCTGAATATTTGCAATCAAAACTGTAAAAACAGTAAATATATCCATTAAGGGATAGTTAAAAATACTACTAATAAAACTTGATTTTTTTGTTGTTTTTTCAGTATAATTCGTTTTCGTTCATATTTGTACTTTGTAAAAAATAGTTAAAAAAACTGGAGAAATAAAATGGCAAAAAAAATATACAATACCCCAAATCTTGATGAGTTAGAAAATGGCCCATGGCCTTCGTTTGTAACCGGTCTGAAGCGCTTGGCGCAAGAT
>JAAOIF010000016.1:4300-11136 GCA_015163925.1 Candidatus Thioglobus sp. | reverse complement strand
CAGGCTTTAGAGTTGTAATTTTGCTGATAACATTTGCCAGATTTTCAGCCGAATTAACCCCCAAACTACGCCCAGATTTGCTGATATGACAGTCGCTAATTTGCAGCAAATTATTCACGGACAACTTTTGAAACTGACCCGTGAGCTAACGGCGGCGAGCAGCTCATAACTGATGGTATTACTGAATTTTGCCACAGTATTTACGCTGATTTTTTCATCGCCCCAGAGGATAACTTTATCGCCGATTTTGGCTGTAATTTTGCTAATATCTACCGTGATTAAATCCATTGAAACCCGCCCCACTAAAGGGCATAAGGCATTATTAATTAATACCGGAGTGCCTCTTTGTGCGCCCCGAGGATAGCCGTCTGCGTAGCCGATGCCGATAGTGGCAATGGTGGTTTTTTGGTTTGCCGTCCAAGTGCCGCCGTAGCCGACTGATTGCCCTTTTTCCAGCGTTTGAATGGCAAGTATTTTTGCGGAAAGTTGCATTGCTGGTTTGAGCTGATAAGTGTTATTACTAAAGGGTGAAACGCCGTAAAGCATAATGCCGGGGCGGACAAAATCAAAGGTTGCCAGCTTGCTGAGAATGGCGGCAGAATTTGCCATTGAGCGTTTGTTTTTACCGTCTGTGAGAGTTGTGAAATCGTCTAACTGCTTGGCATTTAGCGGATGATTTGGCTCATCCGCACAGGCAAAATGGCTCATAATCGCAGTGATTTTCACCAACGGATTTGCTTGAAATTGCTCCAAACATTTATGATAATTTTCAGCCGAAAGCCCAAGCCGATTCATTCCAGTATTAATTTTAATCCAAACATTTTGGGCTTGTTTTGCTTGGCTGATTAGAGCGATTTGATTTGGATTATGCACCACGATATGGCAGTTCAGAGCGGCAGCTTGTTGCATTTCTGCGTTTGAAAAAATTCCAGATAATAGCAAAATCGGCTTGTTGGTTTTTTGGCGTAATTCTTGCGCCTCACTCAGCTCACTTACGCCAAGCAAATCGGCATTTTCCAGCAGCGGACTAATGTGATTTAGCCGATGTCCATAAGCATTTGCCTTGACCATTGCCACGATTTTAGCCTGCGGCGCATAGTGTTTTACAATAGATAAATTATGCGCTAATGCAGACTGTGAAATGGAGGCTTGAGCGCGCATCGGCTGATTTTTTTGATAATTTTGCTTTGATAATTTTGCTTAAAATGGCTCTTGTTCAAAATTTGCCATATTATTAACATAGGCGGCATCCACTTGTGCATCAGGCGTATCGGCGAATTGCTCTTCGTCAGCCAGATTTTCAAAGCGCGCATATTCTTTGATGAAAGCTAATTTTACCTTGCCGGTAGGGCCGTTGCGGTGTTTGGCGATTTTTAAATCAGCCTTGCCGACTTCCTCAGGATTGGAGAAACCGTCGTCAAAATATTGCTCGTCTCGGTAGATGAAGCCGATAATATCAGCATCTTGTTCAATTGAGCCAGATTCACGCAGGTCAGCCATTTGCGGCATTCTGCCTTTTGCCGCTTTGGGTCTGGATTCCACGCCACGATTCAGCTGTGAAAGTGCCATCACCGGCACTCCGATTTCCTTTGCTAATGCCTTGAGTGAGCGTGAGATTTCCGAGATTTCCTGCACCCGATTTTCGCTCTTGCCATACACGCTCATCAGCTGCAAATAATCAACCATAATTAGTGCTAAGTCTGGGAATTTGCGTTTCAGGCGCCGGCATTTTGCCCGAATTTCTGTTGGAGTGATTGATGGGGTTTCGTCAATTAAAATCACATTTTTTTCTAAGGCGCTAACCGCATGATTAAAGCTATTCCAGTCGGTTTCGGTCATGGTCTTGCCTTCGCGCATTTTTGAGCCGCTGATATGCCCGAATGAGGAAATCATACGCATAACTAATTGCTCGGTGGGCATCTCTAAACTGAATACTACCACTGGTTTTGGCGTGCTGCTGCTGATGGCAACATGCTCTACAATGTTCATTGCAAATGCGGTTTTGCCCATACTCGGGCGGCCGGCGATGATGATTAAATCGCCATTTTGCAAGCCGGAAGTGAGCTTGTCGAGATGTGAAAATCCGGTTTCTAAGCCAGTAATACCGGTGCTTTCTTGCATTTCATGGACGCGATTAACAACATCTTTGATGATTTCTTTAACATTTACAACATCTTGTTTTCCACGAGTAATTTGCTCGGCGATGTCAAAAATTTTCTTCTCAGATAAGTCAATTAGCTCTTGCACTTCCATATTTTTTGGATGATAAGCCGTGTCAGCAATTTCGCCGCTGACCTTGATTAATTGGCGATAAACACTCATCTCGCGGACATGCTTGGCGTAAGTTTCAATGTTGGAAATGCTCGGCGTGTTTTCAGCGATTTGGGCTAAATAAGCAAAGCCGCCGATGCTCTCTTCTGCGTCATTTTTCTTCACTTGTTCTTGGACTGTGAGGATGTCAGCAGGCTTGTCGTGTTCTAATAAAATGACGATTGCAGCAAAAATAATTCGGTGCGAGGCGTTGTAAAAATCGCCCTCAACCAAAATATCAGCGACCTGATCCCAGGCCTCATTATGCAATAACAAACCGCCGAGAACAGATTGTTCAGACTCTATAGAATGCGGCGGTATTTTGGCGTTTTTGATGTCCATTTTTCTCTTTAAATAATAAAAAACCTCAGATATAAGGCTTAGATTTTACGCATAATAAAGATGAAAATATTGGTTATTCTTGCTCTTCTTTGAGTGCCTCAATTACGACCTTGATAGTAACGCTAATATCGGTATATAAGGCAATGCTAATATCATATTCGCCGACATAACGGATTGCTTCAGGCATATTTATATCGCGTTTTTCAACCTCAAATCCGCTGGCGGCTAAGTTTGCAACAATATCTGCCGCACTAATTGAGCCGAATAATTTGCCCTCTTCACCGGCATTAGCTCCAATACTGCAAACCGTGCCGCTGAGTGCTTCGGCTTTGTCTTGTGCAGATTTTAGTGCCGCCGCTTCTTTTGTCATTAAGTCTGCTTTGATGGCTTCAAACTCCGCTAAATTCGCCGCAGTTGCTGGTTTTGCATGCCCTTGTGGAATGAGGAAATTACGACCGTAGCCGGATTTGACATTTGCCACATCGCCTAAGTCGCCGAGTTTTTGGATTTTTTTGAGTAAGATTACTTGCATTTTCAGTTCCTATTTTTTGTGCTTATCGGTGTAGGGAATCAAGGCTAAAAATCTGGCGCGTTTGATTGCTAAAGTCAGCTGGCGTTGGAATTTAGCGCAAGTGCCGGTCATTCTTGATGGGGTAATTTTGCCGCCCTCGTCAATATTTTTGAGCAAAGTATCAATATCTTTATAGTCAATTTCGGTGACTCCAGCGGCAGTAAAACGACAAAAAGTATTGATTTTAATCTGCGGCTTGCGTTTTTTCTTAACTTGCTTTGCCATTATGCCCTCCCCTTATCAGAGTTTTTATCAGAGTTTTTATCAGAGTTTTTATCATGTTCCTTGTCTTTATTTATGAGCATAATTGAAGGCTTATTAATGGCGTGTTTTTTAGTAATAATGAGATTTCTCAAAACCGCATCGTTAAAACGGAAATTATAATTCAGCTTATCAAGCGTTTCCTGCCCACACTCAATATTAATCAGCAAATAATGCGCCTTGTAGATTTTGTCAATCGGATAAGCCAGATGCTTGCGCCCCCAGTCCTCTTCACGGTGAATTTTGCCGCCCTCAGAGGTAATCATTTGTTTGTATTTTTCCAGCATTGTAGCAACCTGAGACGACTGGTCCGGATGCACAATCAGGGTAATTTCATAGTGGCGCATATTGTCCTTATGGTTATTAAAATTGTATTTAAAATAGCTTGGAATTTTGTTCAAGTCCTCAAGCAAGGAAAGCGATATTATACAGATAATTGTGTGTAAATTGTTAATTGTTAATGCAAAAAAAACCTGCGATTAAACAGGCTTTTTGTTTTAATTATTACTTAGATTTAGTTTAATCTACAACCACTTCCAGTAAAAGTTCCTATTACATTATTATCAGTATCTTGCTCATAAATAGAACGCCACTCACCATCTGCAATCGTACCTGCGCTTAGGTTGAGGTCTGCTTTGATTACGGTTCCATCTGAAGATGTTGCAATTAATTTTATTCCAGCCAAAGTGCCTGTTAATGGAAAAATTTCATTCTTGGCAATATTGTATGTTACGCCTGTTACTGCATTAGCACTATCTATATCAAAAGCAAAAATACCATCTCTGCGAGTTTGACCTGAAACCTGACCATTTTCACCATCGCCGCCGACATTTGCCCGACTCTCACTATGAAGACTACTGCCCATACGAGTGCTTTGATATGCGCCAGTAAATCGATATATTGCATCAATGCCGCCACCAATTCTCTTAGCGGTAATTTTTGCAGTAGTTGCCTCTTTAGTTCCTTTATACCCTGACAAAATATCTAAATTATCAAGTGTGAATTTTCTTTCTATAGCATTCCATATAGGCTTTTCGCCATCAAATGCAAGAGTGCCAAGAGGGAGGTTATCATTCTCAACTATTATTCTTACATTTTGATCAGCTTTAATCAAAAATCCCATTTGAATGACGTCTGTAGGCGTGTGAGCTGAGAAACTATCAAAACTACCAGTGCCTCGTATTTCAGTGCCTCTAAATCCGCCTGAATAAGCGCATTTGTTAGTAACCAATAAATGCTGATTTGCAGCCGTCTCCCCTACCACAGCGTAAGGGTCTGAGCCTGAAACCGCAGCATTTAACTCAACAATTAAATTAAAATCAAGAATACTACTTGCCTTATTTAGCAATGAATCACTTATTTCATTTACCTTATTTGCATTATTACTATCTGCTAATACCTCTAATGCCGCCTCGTTAATGGTAATTCCATCAGCAACAGTTCCCTCAGAATCAAGGCTTTGCAATAGTTGTGCAATTTTTGAAATTTGCTGGATGTTTTTACCCTCTAAGCTGCTTGGGGTAACACTACTGCTGGCAGTGGCAGTGCCTAACTCAATATCGCCAATCGAAAAAGCCAAAATATCGCCGCTTTGATAATTAAATCTGCCACCATCTGTGGTTATGCCCGGAAAACTGCCGGTGTAGGAAAGCCCGTCAACATTTGAATCTTTAAATCTGCCTTGTAGAGTTTTGTCAGAACTGCTGCCACCGCCACCGCCTCCGCTGCTTCCGCTGCCTCCAACGCTGCTTCCACAACCTATCATAATTGCACTAATTGCTGTAATTACAACAAATTTTATTACTTTATTTATTGTTTTCATTTTATTTCTCCATTTATTGAAAAACCCTAAATATGAATTTAAGATTTTATGAATTATACTTAAATTTAGTTTTCTGTGAATTTATTTCAGGTCTGTATTCCTCTACGGGCAAGGCTCGTGTCATTTTACAGACCGTACTTGCTGGCTGAGAGCCTTAAATCTTGTTCAGAATTACAAACTTCTTACTGTCACCCTGAACAAAACCTGTCACCCTGAACTTGATTCAGGGTCTCATCCAGTAAGCAGTCCGTTTTTTACAAGATGAGATTCTTAAATCTTGTGAAGAATGACAGTAGGCTGGCAGTTCAGAATGACTTGTGGTGGGCAGAATTACAAAGTGGCATCACATTTTTTCTACTGGTAATATTTGCTCAATCATCAGTTGGAGTGAGACCGAGCCGCGCCACTCATTCACCGAAAGTTTGTAAGCCATTTGCGCTTTTTTACTACTAATTGGCTCTTGGAAAAAGGCTATTGCATCATAAATTTGGGTGTTATTTGTAAGTTTCAGGCGGCATTTTAAGTGTTTTTCGCCGACCACTTTTTGCTCCATAATTGCAAAATTCCCATAAAAAATCGGCTCTTCAAAACCCTGCCCCCAAGGCCCGGCATCCAGCAATAATTGAGCGTTTTCCAGCGAAATCTCAAAATCCTCCAATTCGCCATCAGTTAGCAATGCCGCCGGCGGAATTTTGCCTTGCAAATGCTTGGTAATTGCCTTATCAAATTCGTCCTTAAATTTTGCAAAATTCTCAGGCTTAATGCTCAAACCAGCCGCCATCGCATGCCCGCCAAATTTGTCAATCAGCGCTGGATTTTGCCTATCAACCAAATCCAATAAATCCTTAATATGGACACTTGGAATTGAGCGAATTGAGCCTTTCAAAAAATCCCCAGACTCAGCAAAAACCGCACAGGGGCAATGATATTGCTCTTTGAGTTTGCCTGCCACGATGCCGACAATACCCTCGTGCCAAGACTTATCAAACAGGCTGATGGAAAATTTATCAAGCTGCAAATCAGTGGCTTCAACAATCGCCTCAGCCTCAAGTGCAATGCGGTTTTGCTCGGTGCGGCGTTTCTGATTAAAAGCCTCAAGCTCGGCTGCATAACGCCTCGCAGAATTCATATCATCGGTCAAAAGGCAGCGGATTCCACGGGAAATATCACTCAGCCGACCGGCGGCATTTAGCCTTGGAGCAACCGCAAACGCCAAATCGCTGGCTTGCAAAGTCTCAGGTTTTCTGTTGGCAATTTCCAATAATGCCAAAATTCCGGGGGCGCAATTTTTCTGGCGAATGCGAGAAATTCCTTCAGCAATGAGAATCCGATTATTTTGGTCCAGCGGCACCACATCTGCCACCGTGCCGAGTGCTACTAAGTCAAGCACAGAGCGTAAATCCGGCAATTCTATATTATTTTTGCTGAAGTAATTTTGCTCTTGCAAATGGCTTTTTAGCGCTGATAATAAATAAAAACAAACGCCAACACCTGCCAAATTTTTACTTGGAAAATCACAGTCTTTAAGAT
>JAAOIF010000016.1:0-3997 GCA_015163925.1 Candidatus Thioglobus sp. | reverse complement strand
CAACAATTAAAATGCGTTTTTGCTTCTCCAAAGCCTGCTGCAAAACCTCCAAAGCCATATTTAATTGCTCAAAATTTGGCTTTAATAACAGCGTTAATGATAACGATAATTGCTGCTGAGAAACGCTCCGGGCGGCGTAAATTTTCTTTAAGAAAGTAGGAATTTCATCCGCATAAGAATCCAGCAAAGCCCGGTCTACCGCCCTATTTTGCAACATTCGCCACGCCTCGCAGATAAAAATCAAACGACTTTTCATTACTCCGAGTGCCGCCATACAAAAACGGCGTAGCAATCGCCACATCAGCATCAATTTCATCCGCCGACCAGTAAAGCTGCGGCTGGGTATTTGGGAAAAAATCAGTGTTAATCAGCGGATTATCATCATTATAAATTAGCAATAAATCCAACTCTTTTGCAGTCGGCAAATGCCAGTTTGAGGCTTGGCACAGCTGATTTTTGTTCAAAGCTTTGATGAAATTTTGAGTATTACAAGACTTTTTCCAAGAGCAATTTTGGCTATATTCTCCATTTTCTACGCCAGATTTTTCATCAAACCAAGTGTAAGTATTTTGGCTATTTTGCAAGCCTGAAGCGGTTTTCACTTCCCATAATAAATTATTTTTAGTGTCCAAAACGCAATTCCAAGACTTGGCATTTTTTGCCAGAAAATCGCCAGAATTTGCAACTTTTAGCAGCTCGGAATTTGCAAAAATACTCAGGCAAAAACCTAATAAAAACACTAATATTTTATTCATTTATCAGCCCCAAAACCCTATTGGCACTCGCCGGAGCTAAACTCAGCCCATTGCGAAAATGCCCAGTATTAATAAATAAATTATGGTAATTTTTATCCCTTTTAATCATAACTTTTCCAGATTTAGTGGCAGGGCGAAAACCCGACCAGTGATGCTGGATTTTAGCAGTTTTGAGGCTTGGAAAATGACGCAAAACAAAATCATATAAATTTTGCTTAGTCGCCTCATCAACGGCAGAATTAAAACCGACATTTTCCATAGTAGAACCGATTAAAATTTGCCCGTCAGCTCTTGGAATAATGTATTTTCCATTCTCCAAAATTATGTGTTTTACCGCATCAGGCTTGGCTTTCAGAGAAATCATTTGCCCTTTTATCGGAAAAATCGGCTCGGGCAAATCAAGCAATTTTGAGCTCCACGCGCCAGCACAAATGATAATATTATCAGCCAAAAATTCGCCAGCAGAAGTGTTAATTCCAAGCAATTTTTTGCCCTTAATGAGCAAATTTTCAGCCTGAATATTCTCAAAAATCTGCACCTTTTTATTACTAATATCCGCCCGCAGAGCTTGTAATAATCGCGGATTTCTGACAGTTGCAATATCGGCAAAAAGCGCTCCCGGCGGCTGTTTTTGGAAATTGATTTGATACTTTTTCAGCCAAGCCTTAGCACTCGGCGAGCCAAATTCATCTAACATTAATAATCCAGTTTTTTGGTATTCTGGGTCAATCCCAGTGCTACCAAGCAAATCGGCGCATAATTGCTGATAAATGGCTTGTGATTCAAAACTCAGAGCGTTAATTTCATCGTCATAATGCCAAGGGTAAAGTGGGCTGAGAATGCCGCCTGCCGCCCATGAGGACTGTTTGCCGCAGGCGTTTTGCTCCAATAAAACCACATCAGCGCCGGACATTGCTAAAACTCTGGCGCTCATCAGCCCGATAATTCCGCCGCCGACAACCAAGCAATCGCTCATTTTCGCTCGGAAATAAGTAGCAAAACCACGCCGATAAAAATCAGACTATCAGCCAGATTGAAAACCGGAAAACCCCAGCCAGCATAATGAAAATCAATAAAATCAATTACAAATCCGCTGAAAATTCTATCAATCATATTGCCGATTGCGCCAGCAAGAATTAGGCTCAGAGCGCTGAGTTTGAGCCTGTGGCGTGGGTGAATTTGAAACATCCAAATAATAATTGCCACGCTGGCAGTAATGGAAATTGCTGATAGGAAATAGCGTTGCCAGCCGCCACCGTCCGCCAGAAAACTAAATGCCGCGCCAAAATTTTGCACAAAAGTAAGCGAGAGAAAATCAGTAATTTGATAAGCCCCAAGCCCCAGATTTTCATACGCCAGCCACTTACTCAGCTGGTCCGCCAGCACCAAAAATATCACCCAGAGAAAATATTTACTATGTCTCATAATTTAGGCTCGGTTCGGATTAAATTTCAGAATTACCAAAATCGGCACGACAAAACCGACCAGAATTACTATCCACAGCAGGCTTCCGAGCTCAGAATAATTTTGCTCAGTAGTAATAATTCCATCAGTTAGCACCTCGCGGCTGACTACAAATAGTTGATTCAGATATTTAGTCAGCAGCCCGCCAGCGGAAAGGGCAATATTCATCAGACTTGCCATCAGCGCAAACCAAGTGCCACGCCGACCTTCCGGCGCGTAAATTGCCACCAAAGTTAGCATCAGCACCTGAGCGATATAATCAAACGGCGAGGCGAGTGCGGTATCCACCACTGCCACCGTCCGTGCCTCCACACCAAGCCAAGTATGCAAATCATAATACATTCCCAAAATCGGCAGCGACAAAATCGTGCCAATAATAATGAGAAAAATCAGCACCTGAGCAATATCGCGTTTGATGATAAATTTAGCACTCAGCCACATTCCAGCAAGGGCAATGCCGCCGCCGATTGCTGCTAATTTAGCAAAAAACGACTCATCAAAACCCAGCACATCAATCTGCCACCAGCCCAGCCCAGCGCCCACAGACGGCATCGCCCGATAGACAAAAATTATAATCATTGCCATTTTAATATGCCGAATTGCGTCTTCGCTCAAATCGCTAATCAGCCCGTTGAGCAGATATAGCACCACTCCGAGCGAGATTGCAAACACGATTTCTTGCGAAAATGGCACAGCAAAATAGCCAATTATTAGTATGAAAATCGCAAAGCTCAGACCGCCAAATAACACTTTTTTATTCAGCTTTGAAACTGCCACAGGATTGAGCCGAACCAGCGTTACGCCTACGATTGAGAGCAACGGCACGAACAAAGCAATGATAAAAACCACTTCACGATTTTCCTTAAAAACACTTGCTAACTCGCCGCCAATCCAGCCGCTGATAAAAACCGCCAAGCCGAGTGAAAGCCTTGCTAACACTTGAATTGTTGCTAATTCATTATTGATTTTCTCTGGCGTTTGAGTTCTATCCACCACCTCAGTTGTCATCGTGTCCGCCACCACATCTTGCATTACAAAGCCGATTACAGCAATAATACTGGCGATTATAAAAACACTTTTCTTGGAAAATTCAGCCACAATTTGATAATCTCCGACCACAGCAATCAGCAGCAGCAAACTCAGAGTTATCAGCGCTGAACCAATATAAACATAGGATTTGCGGTTGGAACCAAAAATATTCACGCTATCAACTAACGCCCCGAAAATCATTTTCACCGTCCACGGCACAGTCAGCCAAATGGCAAGTTCAGCCAAATTTGCCGCCGACATATCTAACGCTTCCTTCACCCAAAAATTCGCCGCAATCGCAGTAAAAACACCACTTCCATAAGCAAAATAAATCAGCAGCAACGGCACATAACGCAAACGCAAAGCTCTAATCGGGGTCAGCAAAATTTCCAACATAATAAAAAATATTCACACAAAAACAGTTTGCCATTATAATTTGTCTGTTTTAGCAAATAAGGTTTATTATGGGATTTTTAACCGGAAAAAAAGCGCTGATTGTCGGCGTGGCGTCAAACCGTTCTATCGCTTGGGGAATAGCCGATTCTATGGCAAAACAGGGCTGCGAAATTGCCTTGACTTATCAGACTGAAAAGCTGAAAAAACGCGTTGATAAGTGCGCTGAAATATGCAATTCAAATATTACTATTGAGTGCGATGTAGCAACGGATGCAAGCATTGATAAGGCATTTTCAACACTCAAAAAACATTGGGATAATTTTGATATTTTGGTGCATTCTGTGGCTTTTGCC
>JAAOIF010000169.1 GCA_015163925.1 Candidatus Thioglobus sp. | reverse complement strand
GGGCTTTCAGCGGGTGTTACAGCGGAGTGTTTATCAGGCTCAATCGGCGCAAAAACAAACAGTTAGAGCGATGAATGTTTTGATTAGTATTTTTGCTGAGAAGGAATCGCATGCGCTAATTGCCAACATTTTGGCTTTAGCAGAATCCACTTTGAAATCGCCAATATTACTGCTGTGATGGGCAATTTGGCGTTGCAAATTGGATAATTCCACGCGGTCAAAATCGGCAATAATCAGATGCCCGACCCCAGCTGCTGCCAGATAAAGTGCCGCCGCCGAGCCGAGTCCGCCAACTCCAATTAACAAAACAGTAGAATCCAACAAGCTCTGCTGCCCCTCAATACCAACCTCCGGCAGCATAATTTGGCGCGAATATCTGAGTAAATCTTGGTCGTTCATGGGCTTTTACGACTTGTTTTTATTGCTATTCTTAGCCAATCTTTTCAGCCAATATTTCGCCTTGCGAATTGATTTTTTCACTCCAATTCCATTTTTATACATAATTACAACTTTCTGCTGCGCCGGCGTGTAGCCCTTTCTGGCGGCAGCAATGGTGAAATTATAAGCCTTTTGCAAATCCTTTTTCACCCCCTGAGCGCCGAAGTAATGCCGAGCAATATCCAAATAAGCGGCTAAATTCCCTTGCTTTTTAGCAATTTGATACAGCTGGTGCGATTTTTTATAATCAATTTTGGTTGAAATTCCCTTATCAAAAAAATTCGCCAAAACATAAACGCCCAAATTATTACCATTTTCCACTGATTTTTTATACCATTTGAAGGCTTTTTTCTGGTCTTTTTTTACACCATTTCCGCTATTTAACAATTCCGCCAAATAAAATTGCGCTTGCGGATTATTTTGCTTGGCAGATTTTAATAACCAAATATAGGCTTTGTCGTAATATTTTGCATCAAAATAACGCTTGGCAATATAAAATTGCGCCTGCGGATTGCCAGATTTGGCGGATTTTTTATACCATTTTTCCGCTAATATTTTATCCTTTTGAGTGCCACGGCCTTGCTCATACATCAGCGCTAACTGCTGCTCTGCGTCCTGATAAGAATTTTCAGCCGCTTGCTTAATCCACTTAAAAGCCACGCTCAAATCAGCCTTAACACCAATCCCTAAATAATACATAATGCCCAAATAATATTGCGCTCGGGCATTGTTTTGCTCGGCAGATTTTGCTAATAAATCAATGCCTTTTTTATCATTTTGAGCCACGCCCCGACCCTCAATATACATAATTCCCAAAGCAGTTTGAGCGTCCAAATTACCAGTATCAGCGGCGTCCTCAAATACACTAAATGCTTGCTGATAATCTTGGGCAACTCCATCGCCATAATACAACGCCCGAGCGCGCTCGTAGAGTTCAGAATCCGCCAGCGCCGAGTGGCAAAGTAATAATAAAAACGCTAAAAGTGGGAATAATTTCATAAAAATTGGGCGATAATTAAATGGTAGTCGCGAGTGAATTCGAATCACCGACCCCTACCATGTCAAGGTAGTGCTCTAACCAACTGAGCTACGCGACTAAAAAGTGGAATTATATAATAATTACTAAAAACAACTATGGATAATTTTTTGAATATCAGCGGCTGCCTCTGCCGGATTATCCGCATTTTTAATCGGGCGACCGACCACGATATAATCCGAGCCAGATTTGAAAGCAGTTTTCACATCAACCACGCGTTTTTGGTCGTCAGTATTTGCCAGCGGACGGATTCCGGGAGTAACACAAATTAGCTTATTATCAACAAATTCCCGCAAAAATGGCACTTCCAAACCGGAGGAAACCACGCCATCACAGCCGGCTTCAAAGGCGCGTTTTGCTCGTGAAATTACCAAATCTTGCACCTCACATTTAAAACCTAAATCATCCAAATCGCCGCGGTCAAGGCTGGTTAACGCCGTTACAGCAAGGATTTTCAGCTGAGATTTATTCTCAGCCGCCGCCTCCATTAACGCCTGATTGCCGTGAATTGTGGCAAAAGTAGCGCCATATTTGCTCAAACGATTAATAGTTCTGCCGACAGTTTCCGGCACATCAAAAAACTTCAAATCCACAAAAACCTTTTTATCCCTTGCCAGCAGCCACTCCAGCAGCTCAAAATACTGCCCGCTCATCAGCATTTCCATACCGATTTTATAAAACACTACTTCCTCTCCGAGCTGCTTTACCAAAGCTTTAGCCTCTGAAATCTCAGCCACATCAAGGGCAAAAATCAGCCGCTCATTAGTTGGAATATCTTTTGCTTTCATCAAATTATTCAAAAATAATAAGGCTTGATTTTACTCATATCTATTTTCAAAGTGGTAATTTATACGATAAAATTGCCATAATTTCGTCCTTGTGGCTCAGCTGGATAGAGCAGCCGCCTCCTAAGCGGCAGGTCAGTGGTTCAA
>JAAOIF010000168.1 GCA_015163925.1 Candidatus Thioglobus sp. | reverse complement strand
CCCAAATTTTACATACTAATTGCAAGCAAAATGTAGTCTGCAAAAGCATCCAAACCGACAGCAGAAAAGCGTTGGACGGAGCAGTATTTTTGGCCTTAATCGGTGATAATTTTGATGGGCAAAACAATTATCTTAAAAATCGCCAGAAAAAAATCCACCACAGCCCCGATAATAGTGATTTTTTGCCCAGCCTCAGTGCGTAAAGTCGCATTCATAATCGCATATTTATTATTAATAATGTTTTTATTTTATGTTATCTACTCTTGGTGGTTAAGTTAATTCGCAATTGTTAATAAACACTTTGCACGGAAAAATTAACTAAATTACAATATTATAATAATATGTATTGCGAATGCAAATGATAACTGGTATCATTTGTAAAACTTAAGGCATTTACTTAGAAATAGTTGTTAAGAGTGGTTTAATAAAAGAGTATTAAAAAATAAAAGTGCGACAAAACTACTGACATAGCTTTGTCGCTTTCAAACACAATATATGGGATACATTATGAAAAGAAACAATATTATAGCACTAAGCGCTTTAGTTGCGAGTATGACAATGCCGTCTTTCGCAGCAACAGAAATGGATGCGCTAAGAGAGCGTTTGGCTGTACTTGAGAGTCAAATGCAGGCTGGGCCCGAGTCCGGCATTACCATTGGTGGCGTGATAGAAGTAGAGTATGGTTTTGAAGATTTAGCAGCAGGTAATGACGAAAACGAGCTGACTTTAGCCACAGCTGAACTGGGTTTTGCAGCCACTTTGAATGATAATTTTGGCGCTTACCTGACTTTATTGTACGAACAAAATGAAAACAATGACCGGATTATTGTTGATGAAGCAGTGCTTACTGGGCAAACAATTGATGGTTGAAAAATATATGCAAGAATATTTTGCGATTGCCACAAAAACTAATAAAATCCAAAGCATTTATTGGCATCAACTGATTGCCCCGGGCTACGGTTTGGTGGATAATCGTGGCGGCAAAATCCGCAAAACCCCAGCTTTTTATGTATTTAAAAATATAATTGATAATGAAAATTCTCATTGAAGTGCCGACTTGGCTGGGCGATTGCGTGATGGCAAGCCCCGCTGTGGAAAATATTATTAAGGCAAATCCGCAGGCGAAAATCAGCATTTTTGGCTCGGCGGTCTCCGTGGCAATTTTTGCAAATCATCCAAGTGTTGAAAAAATTATTATTGATAAAAGTAAGGCTAAAAGTCGTTATTTTTGGCGTTATTTTTGGTTATATAATCAAGCAAAAAACCTCAAATTTGATGCTGTTTTTTCCTTTAGAAGGCAATTTTCATCCAAGTTTTTTGCCTATTTTATCAACACTTCCAAGCGTTATCATTACCAAAGATATGGCAAAAAATCTGCGCATCAGGTTTTGCGATATTGTGAATTTATTAACCAATCTTTGGGGGTTAATTTTAAGGCTGGTCGGCTGAAAATTTATCAAAAATCCAAGACTAATAAGCCTGAAAAAACCAATAAAAAAATCTTAGGAATCAATCCCGGCGCCTCATACGGCAGCGCTAAACGCTGGTATCCGCAGGAATTTGCAAATGTGGCTGGCGAATTATCCGCCGAGTATGACATTGTTATTTTTGGTGCTGAAACTGAAAAAAACATCGCCGCCGATATTGAAGCATTTTTGCTTGAAAAAGGGGTGCAGAATTATCAAAATTTAGCCGGTAAAACCAGCCTGCCTGAATTGCTGGAGAAAATCTCTCAATTAGATTTATTTATTACTGGAGACAGCGGCCCTATGCACTTAGCGGCTGCTTTCCAAATTCCAACTGTGGCGATTTTTGGACCAACAAATGACCTTGAAACTTCGCCGTGGATGAATGCAAAAAGCGTAATTGTTAAAGAGGATTTGAGCTGTCAGCCTTGTATGCAAAGGGTTTGCCCGCTGAGTGGAAAGCGGCAGCATCAGTGTATGAAAAATATTAATGCGCAAAAGGTTCTCACCGCTGCGGATTTATTGATTTAGTAATTACAAATTTTGCTCAATTAAATGGCATAAAGTATGCCCGATTAAAATGTGCATTTCTTGTATTCTGGGCGTGTCGGCTGAGGGGATAACCAAATTCACAGCGCATAATTCATTCATTTCGCCGCCGCCTCTGCCGCTGAGTCCGATACATTTACAGCCGATTTCTAAGCCGACTTTTAAGCCGTTAATTACATTTTTGCTACTGCCGCCGGTGCTGATGCCGAGCAGCACATCGTTTTTGCCGGCGAGGGCTTCAACTTGACGGGCAAAAATAAACTCATAGCCGTAATCGTTGCCGATGGAAGTTAGGGCTGAAGTGTCGGCCTTTACAATTTCGCCGCCGAATTTGCCCTCAAAAGAGGCATAATAATTGCTGACACCAAGTTTGAATTTGGCTTAGACGAAAAC
>JAAOIF010000167.1 GCA_015163925.1 Candidatus Thioglobus sp. | reverse complement strand
CGGCTAATAAAAATATGTGAGCGGGCAAAATCATCGCTGCTGAAACCTCTGGCACTCAGCAAACTTACCGCCAAGGCATCGCCCATTACTAACGCCGCTGTGGTGCTGGAAGTCGGGGCTAAATTGTGCGGGCAAGCCTCTTTTTCCACGCTGACATTTAAGTGAATATTGCCGGCTTTGGCGATTGCGGAATTAGGCTTGCCGGTCATAGCAATTATTGGCACGCCGAGGCGTTGAATTGTTGGAATTAGAGTTATGATTTCGCCAGCCTCGCCGGAGTATGAAATGGCAATTACCACATCGTTTTCGTCAATCATTCCTAAGTCTCCATGCCCCGCCTCGCCCGGGTGAACGGCAAAAGACGGGGTGCCGGTTGAGGCAAAAGTGGCAGCAATTTTATTGCCGATATGCCCAGATTTTCCCATGCCAATTAGCACCACTTTGCCTTGACAATTTTGGATTAATTTGCAGGCATTAACGAAATTTTCATCAAGATTATTGACCAAATTTGACACCGCCTGAGCCTCAAGTTTTATCACATTTTCAGCGGATTGTATGAGCGAATTAGACATATAAGCAATTAAATTGATATAATGCCAATTTTATCTAAATTACTGGGCGATGAGTAAAGAAAAAACTAAAATTTTATGCGTTTGTATGGGCAATATTTGTCGCTCACCGACTGCTGAAGGGTTGCTGAAATACCAAGTAAAAAAACGCGGCGTTGAGGATTTATTTGAAATTGATTCTGCCGGCACGCATGCTTATCATACCGGCGAGCCGCCTGATTCTCGGGCGCAAATTGCTGCTAAAAAACAAGGCATTGACCTCTCACAGCAACGGGCGCGGCAGGTGGATGAGGCGGATTTTTACCACTTTGATTTTATTTTGGCGATGGATAGCTCAAATCTGGCAGATTTGCATGAAATTTGCCCGAAAAATATGCAACATAAGTTGTCTTTAATATTGGATAATGTCCCAAATAATATTGCTAATAATCAGGGGCAAAGTGTGCCAGACCCGTATTTTAATGGCGGCTTTGACAATATTGTAGATATAGTGAATAATGCCGTAAAGCACTTTTTGAGGGATAAAATATGAAATTTTTGTTAAAACTATTATGTTTATTTTTGCTGATATTACAGCCGGCATTTGCCGCTAATCAGTTAGACTCTATCGCCAATAAAGCCTTACAGGGCCTCAGCAGCAGCGATAAAATTAGCATTAAAAATCTTGAATTAGAAATGCAAATTTCCAAGCAAAAACGCATTAATTCCGAACAGGCATATAAAATAATTCAGTTAGAGGAAGAATTGCATAATTTGTCCAAAGGCATTCTCACTAATCAGGCTGAAACTGCATACGACCAGCGGCTTTTGACCTTAGATGCGATGGCCGCTAAAAATAAAAAATTGACAATTATTCTTGATAAAAACAAGCAACAATTAGTCAATCAGCGTGAATTGATTGCTGATTTAAAAGCCCAAAAGCAGCAGGTTTTTGAGCAAGAAAATCAAGAATTATTAGCCCAGCAGCAAGCCAAAAATCAAGCGCTAATTGATGAGCAAAATCAGCGTTACCAAGCGTTAAATGCCAGATTTAAAAAACTGAAAACTGCCAATAAATCATTGCAAAATTCCAGCAAAAAACTCAAGCAAGCAAAAAATAATCTCATCAGAAAAAATCAAAATTTAGCCGTTAAAGCAAAAAATCAGCAACAGAAAATAGATGAAATTCAGCAAAAATCTAAGTCTTTTCAAAAGCAATTAAAATCCGCTGTTGCCGCCGAAAAAGCCCAAAAAGCCCAAACTGCTAAAGCCACCAAAGCTGCCAAAAAAGCCCAAGCTGCCGTAGCTGCCGAAAAAGCCGAAAAAGCCAAAACTGTTAAAGTTGCCAAAAAAGCCAAAAAAGCCGAAAAATATAAAAAAGCACAAGCCGCCGCAGCCGCCAAAAAAGCCTTGAAAAATCAAGCAAAAATAGATAATACAAATGCTATAAATTCGCCAGATGATACCAAATCTCAATTCAAATTAGCCAATGATTATAGCGCTAAAAAGAATTATAAATTAGCCCTATATTGGTATTTGCAAGTGGCTGAAAAAGGCTATGCCAGCGCCCAATTCAATGTCGGAAATATGTATTATAACGGGCTTGGAGTTGATACAGATGTCGCCCAAGCATTTGCATTTTATCTGCAATCTGCCGAGCAAGATTTTGTTGAAGCGCAATATAATGTGGGGCTGATGTATAGCTTGGGCGAGGGCGTTTTGAAGGACGAAATTCAGTCTTTTATGGATATTTATGCGCGGAAAAACAAGCGTGGCGGGGCTTGGATGGCAGATTATCAGCCGCTGATGAATGCGCAAAAACCGGTGGCTTTTGTGGTTTGTAATCTTAATTCGCCGACCAAAAA
>JAAOIF010000166.1 GCA_015163925.1 Candidatus Thioglobus sp. | reverse complement strand
TGGAAAATAGCCCCAGAAAAACCGGCTTAGATTTAGAAAAATTAGATGAAATTGACGCTTATTTCAGACCAGTTCGCGCCAAATATGCCAAATTTGAAGGCTCACTCCGAGGGGTTGATTCCAGAATTTTACTCTCACAAGTGCCGGGCGGCATGCTGACGAATATGGAAAGCCAGCTGCAAGAGCAAAATGCGCTTGATAAAATGGACGAGGTTTTAGCCGAAATTCCCCGAGTGCGTAAGGATTTGGGCTATATTCCATTAGTCACTCCGACCTCGCAAATTGTCGGCACGCAGTCGGTGCTAAATGTGCTGACCGGCGAGCGTTACAAAACTATTACTAAGGAATCCGCCGGCGTGTTAAAGGGTGAATACGGCGCTACGCCAGCCCCTGTGGATAAGGCTTTGCAGGATAAAGTGTTAGATGGCGACAAGCCAATTACTTGCCGTCCGGCTGATAATATTGCCCCAGAAATGCAGATTTTGCAGCAGGAATTTGATACTATTGTGGCAAAAAAAGGCATTAATCTGGCTGCTAATAAAATTGATGATTTGCTCACTTATGCCCTATTTCCGCAGGTCGGAATTGCATTTTTAGAAAATCGCGACAATCCGGATTTCTTTGAACCAGTGCCACAAATTAGCGCTGAGGCGGCTGGTTCAGAGGCTGAAGACGGCACTTACACCGTTTCATTCAAAGGCACTTCTTACAGCGTTGAGGTCTCAGCCGGCGGCGATATTACCTCAATGAAAGCGGCTTCTGATGCTAATTCGCCAGCGCCAGACTCAGCCGCTAAAAAGGAAATTATCACTGACGAATCCACTCCAAAATCCGGTGAATCCATTGCTGCGCCGCTCTCAGGCACGATTTGGAAGGTAATGGTTGAGCCGCATCAAAAAATTGCAGAAGGCGATGTGTTAGTAATTTTGGAGGCAATGAAAATGGAGACTGAAATTAAAGCCGCCAGAGCCGGTGTGGTGGTGGAAATTAGCGTCAAAGAAAACGACACAGTGGCAGTCGGGCAAACGCTTTTAACTTTGGCTTAAACGCATGGAACAATTACAAACACTTTGGCTTAATACCGGCTTACAGCAGATGGCGTGGGGGCAGGGGCTGATGTTGCTGGTCGGAATGCTGCTTTTGTATCTGGCGATTGTGAAGAAATTTGAGCCGTTATTACTTTTGCCGATTGGTTTTGGTGCGATTTTAGCCAATATTCCCGGCGCTGGAATTGCTGAGGGGAATGGGATTTTGCATATTTTTTATGTGGTCGGGATTGAATCTGGCGCATTTCCGCTGATTATTTTTATGGGGGTCGGGGCGCTGACCGATTTTGGACCATTATTGGCAAATCCAAAAACCCTGCTGCTCGGTGCTGCTGCGCAATTTGGGATTTTTGCAACACTACTCGGAGCGATTGGTTTAACGGCAATTGGAGTGTTTGATTTTAGCTTGACTGATGCGGCAGCCATCGGCATTATCGGCGGTGCTGACGGGCCGACCAGCATTTATGTTGCCTCAAAATTAGCCCCTGATTTGCTCGGTGCAATCGCCGTGGCATCGTATTCTTATATGGCGTTAGTGCCGCTGATTCAGCCGCCGATTATGCGCCTTTTGACCACGCAAAAAGAGCGGCAAATTGAGATGAAACAGCTCCGCGAAGTCTCCAAAACTGAGAAGATTATTTTCCCGATTATGCTGCTAATGTTAGTGGCATTATTATTGCCCGATGCCGTGCCGCTGCTCGGAATGTTCACTTTTGGCAACCTGATGAAAGAGTCCGGCGTGGTGGATAGATTGTCTGATACTACGCAAAATGCACTGATAAATATTGTAACTATTTTTCTCGGTCTGGCGGTCGGCTCAAAGCTAATGGCGGATAAATTTTTGCAACTGGAAACACTCGGAATTTTGCTGCTCGGCATGGTCGCTTTTGCGATTGGAACGGCTTGCGGATTGCTAATGGCAAAGCTGATGAATGTTTTCAGCAAGCACAAAATCAACCCACTAATTGGCTCTGCTGGGGTCTCAGCCGTGCCGATGGCAGCGCGCGTTGCTAATAAAGTCGGGCTGGAATCCAATCCACATAATTTCCTGCTGATGCATGCTATGGGGCCGAATGTGGCTGGAGTTATAGGCTCAGCCATCGCCGCCGGAATAATGATCCAATTTTTAGGGTAGTCTTTTTCCTTTCTGACTGCGTTAAATTTTAATTACAGCTTGTCACATACTTTGTGTATTCCGGTGCTGTAATCAAAATTTGCCTTGCAGAAAGAAAAAATACCACCCTAAAAATACCCTAAAAATACTACTTTTAAAAACTGTCACTTTGAACAAAACCTGTCACCCTGAACTTGATTCAGGGTCTCAGCTCTTGCTCTGGCCCTGTCGCCCTGCCGATTGCCAGCAGCGAAAATCGCCCAGCCGTCTGGCACCAAATAATCGCCCAAACGCCGGTCTAAAATCAGC
>JAAOIF010000165.1 GCA_015163925.1 Candidatus Thioglobus sp. | reverse complement strand
GATTTTTCATAGTAACATTAAAGTAACTAAAATGAGCTATGATGAGGCTGATAATTTGCTGGCTGAAAATGCTGATTTGTCCGCACTCAAAACTGCTGCTGAAAAGCATCAAAAATACCGCGACCAGCAGGGGGCAATTAGTCTGAATTTGCCGAATGTGGAGGTGAAATTTAAGGATGATTTGGTCACAATTTCCAAGCAAAATTCCAGTCCCAGCAGGGATTTGATAGCAGAAATGATGGTTCTGGCTGGGCGTGTGATTGCTCAATTTTCTCAGCAAAATGAGATTGTGATGCCGTATGCGATTCAGGACGCTGGCGATTTTCCGGCGGAGACTTTGGAGGCGAAAAATCAGCTGACTTTGGCGCAAGCTTTCAAGGCTATGAAATATTTTAAACGCTCTGCCACTTCGGTCAAACCCTTGCTGCATTACGGTTTGGGGCTGAGTGCTTATTTGCGAATTACCAGTCCGCTGCGGCGTTATTTTGATTTATTGGCACATCAGCAATTATCCAATTTTATCTTGGGCAAGCCGACTTTGGAGCGTGAAAAAGTCAAGCAAATTATCGGCATTACTAACACCTCAATGGCTGATATTGGCAAGACCGTTCGCAGCAGTAATGACCATTATAAGTGCTTGTTTTTACTACAAAATCCGCAGTGGCAGGGTGCTGGCGTGGTGGTGGATTTGCGTGGCGACAAGGCATTATTTATGCTGCCGGAATTGGGAATGATGACCCAGATTAAGTTCAAAAATTTGCCTGATTTGGATGCCGAGATTTTGCTGAAAATTAGTAGTGTGGATTTGCCGCAGCGTTTAGCTAATTTCCAGCCAGCTTAAGCTACTTTTACTATCAATTTTATCCATAATTTTGATGGCATTGCCTTTTTCAGCACTCCAATCTCCCAAAACATAACGGCTGTAAGCCTTGTTAGAATGGGTATTTTGCCGATGAGTGTGGCCGTGAATTAGATTTGCGCCCGGATACTTCCGCATCAGATTATCAACGGCAATTTGATTTACATCCATAATTTCACGAGGCTTGTATTTTTGTGCCTGAATGCTTTTTTTTCGCAACTGTCCGCTGAGTTTTAGGCGTATTTTTTTGGGCAAATGTAAGAAAATAAATTTCGTCAGCGGATGTTGTAATATTTTTTTCAGTTGCTGATAATTTTCATCATCTGTGCATAATTCATCGCCATGAGTTAAGACATAATCCTGCCCGCCGGTTTGCAACAGGTAAGGGGTTTCAATCAATTTAGCCTTGGTTTTTTTGGCAAATTCAGCGCCTAATAAAAAATCACGATTGCCGACCATGACAAATATTTCAGTAGTGCGGCTGAGAACGCCTAATGCTTTGACGATTTCGGCGTAAGATTTGATGGATAAATCATCGCCAATCCAAGTGTTGAAGAGGTCGCCTAAGATAAATAATTGGTCAAATTTGACTGCTTGCTGCTGGGCGAATTTGATAAATAATTTGTTTGAATCCGCCTGATTTGCAACAAGGTGGAGGTCGGAAATGATAAGCGTGGCGGGCATTTACTTGACGAATGCCTTGGTCAAAATGACGCTATCAACTGGCACATCGGCGTGTCCGGATTTGGTGGTTGTAGCCACAGCGCCGATTTTATCAACTACGGCTTGCCCTGCGACCACCTCGCCGAAGACACAATAGCCCCAGCCGTCCTGCCCCGGATAGTCCAAAAATGCGTTGTCGGCGGCGTTGATGAAAAACTGCGAACTGGCTGAATGCGGGGCGGCAGTTCTTGCCATTGCCAGCGTGTATTTGCTGTTTTTTAAGCCATTATCAGCCTCATTTTGAATTTCAGCACTGGCGGATTTTTGCCCCATATCTTCGGTAAAACCGCCGCCCTGAACCATAAAATTCTTAATCACACGGTGAAAAATAGTATTATCATAAAATCCATCATTTACATAATTGATAAAATTTTTACTACTAATTGGCGCTTTTTTAGTGTCCAAATTTATCTGAATTTCGCCAAAATTGGTCTCAAAAATAATCATAATTTATCCGCTGAAGTAAAAAACACAAATTATACTTAAAAGCCTCTTTCATAAATAGTGTCATTCGTGTATAATTTTTTTCCTTTTGGCAATCTTAAAGATTTTTTATTATGTATGCAGTAATCAAAACCGGCGGAAAGCAGTATAAAGTGGCAGAAGGCGTAACTTTAAAGGTTGAAAAACTTGAAGCAGAACCGGGAAAAAACATCACTTTTGAAGAAATATTAATGATTGCTGACGGCGATAAAGTGCAAATCGGCGCTCCATTTGTAGCAAAAGCCAGCGTTCAGGCAAAAGTAATTTCGCAAGGCAAAGGCAAAAAAGTCCATATTTTAAAGTTCCGCCGCCGCAAGCATTCGATGAAGCGGCAGGGGCATCGGCAATTATTTACCGAAATTGAAATCAACAAAATCACAGCATAAAAGGATTTAAAAATGGCTCACAAAAAAGCAGGCGGCAGTACAAATAACGGCCGCGATTCGG